>DATGKW010000165.1:0-19327 GCA_035294465.1 Ktedonobacteraceae bacterium
CTCTACTCATATTCTCATAATGGGCAGGCTCGCCTGGCCGATTTTCCTCTGAGCGGAGTGGCGGATCTCCGGTCTGCCGACAGAGATAAGAAAGGCTTCCAGAGCCAGTCTGGCCGCGCCCAGGCTCGCGGCATCCCTGCCGAGCTGGCTGACAAGGATTTGCGCGGCCTCAAAAGGCTGCTTGAGCGCGTAACGCTGCGTCTCACGCGTCAGTTCGGGCAAAAAATGCTTGCCCAGGAGCAGGCCGGTCCAGCCGCCAAGAATAATGCGTTGAGGATTGAAAAGATTGATCAGATTGGCCAGTCCCGCTCCCAGGTAGTGGATCACGTCCAGGAAAACCTGCTGCGCCGCCGCATCGCCTTGTTCAGCCGCCGCGATCAGATTGACAATCGTCTGAACTTCATCACTGCTTGCCAGGGCGGGATTAGTAGGAGCAAGCGCCCGCATGCGTCGAATAATGCCGGGTGCGCCGACATAGGCTTCGAGGCAGCCGCGATGGCCGCATCGGCACATCTCGCCATCCAGGACAATCGTCGTATGTCCCCACTCGCCGGCGCTATTATTGCCGCCGCGATAAAGCTGTCCCTCAGAAATAATGCCCGCGCCCACGCCTGTTCCCACATTTAACGCGACCATTGTTTCGTTGCGCAGATCTGGCTTCAGGTGCATTTCGGCCAGAGCCATCACCTTTGAACCGTTATCGACGTACAGAGGGATCTGGAAATGCTCTCTCAGCATGGCCTTGAGGGGAACCGGCTGCCAATTCCAGGCGGGAGCGGATACTGTCTCTTCCTCTGCTTGCTCAACCACGCCCGGAACTCCTACGCCTATGCCCAGCACTTTTTCATAGGGAATCCGGGCCTCGCTGAGCAATTGTTCCACGCCGCCGGCAAAACGCTGAACCACAATCTCTGGCCTGTTCTCTGCGGGTGCTAGAGGATACTTCGCGCGTTTGAGCTTCTGCAATTTCAGATCGAAGAGTTCGGCGACCACCTCTGTCTCACCGATCTCCCCACCGATAAAATAGCCGTACTCCATATTCAGCGTGAGGATCGTGCGCGGCCGTCCTCCCTCGGAGGCTTCAAAGCCAGCTTCCAGCACCAATGTTTCCGCTAGCAGTTCCCCAACTACATTGGCAATCGTCCCCGCGCTCAACCCTGAAAGCTGGCTAAGTTCCAGGCGACTCATTGGCTCGTGCGCGTAGAGGCAACGAAACACCGTCTGGCGATTGATGCGCCGCAGATCGCGGGCGGTGGGGTTAACAGATTTCATAAAGCCTCGCTGCTCCTCTGAACGCTCTCTTTTTCAGGGATACGCCGTATGCATCAAGACTTATTATAACTATTAAATTAAGTAATGTCAACCTTTGGCCAGGCCACCTCCCGGCCCTTTCCTTTGAACAGCAAACGTGATATAGTAACACTTAGAAGACGTTCGTACAGGTGCTCTCTTTTCTCAGAGCACCTGTACGAACGTCTTCCCGGCGCGGAATAGAGAGAAGAGAAGGAGCAGCCTTTTTATGCAGGTTATTTTTGTTGGTGGGGCCAGCGGCGTTGGAGCCTCGTGCGTAGCGATAGAGATCGCCGGGCAGTGGATTGTTGTAGACGCGGGCGTGCGCGTTGACCGTAAGAGCGATCCTTTGCCCGATCTGGCTTTGCTGGAAGGGAAGGATGTGCGCGCGATTTTTGTCACGCACGCCCATGCCGACCATATCGGTGCATTGCCGCTGGTTCATCAGGCGTTTCCCGCAGTTCCTATCTTCGCCTCGCGCGCAACAGGCTTGTTGATGGAGGTGATGCTGGCTGATGCGCTGAGGATCATGAATCGTCGGGCGGCTGAGGAAATGGAGATTCCGCTCTATCCGCCGGAACTGGTGGGCAATATGCTCAACCAGGTGCGCCCGCTGCCGGTCGGTGAGACGGTGACACTGCCACAGTTGCCGGGCGTTAGTATTCATGCTAGCCGGGCAGGGCATATTGCGGGTGCGGTCAGCTTTGGCTTTACCGGCTCAGATGGAACGCTGGTCGTTTCGGGCGACATCAGCAGTACGCCACAGCGCACAGTGCTAGGCGCTGTTCCGCCGCCGGTGCAGCATTGCGATCTGCTTGTTCTGGAATCGACCTACGGCGCGCGCCTGCATCCGAACCGGCAGGGAGAAGAGCAACGCCTGGCTCAGGCGGTAGCTGAGAACATCGAGCGCGGCGGGCACACACTGATTCCCTGCTTCGGCCTGGGGCGTGGTCAGGAGATTCTGCTGATCCTGCAAGCCGCGCAGGAGAAAGGGCAGATACCCGATTTCCCTATCTATGTTGATGGGTTGGTCAGGCGTGTCTGCAATACCTATCTCCTTCTGCCGGAAGCGCTACCGCCAGTCCTGCAGCGCCAGATTCGCAAGGGCTACCTGCCGTTCATGGGGCGCAATGTTTCGTTCGTGCGCGATGAGCGCGAGCGCGAGCGTATCCTGGCCGGTTCCCCGGCCTGCATTCTCAGCAGTTCGGGTATGTTGACAGGCGGGCCAAGCGTGTGGTACGCCAAACGCTTAGCTCCCCAAGAACAGGCCGCGATCCTCATCAGCGGGTATGTTGATGAAGAATCGAGCGGAAAAAAGCTGCTCGACCTGGCGGAGAGCAAGAGCGATACAATGGAACTGGATGGGGCAACCATCACGGTGCGCTGCCGCGTCGCGAAGTTCAGTCTCTCCGCACACGCGGATGGCGGCGAACTGGCAGCCTATGCTGCCGCGCTCAAACCACGCAAAGTCGCGCTGGTCCATGGAGACGAGGATGCCCGCCTGGCACTGAGTCGCCTGCTGACCGAAACGGACGTTTTTTTCCCCAATAATGGCGAGTCTTTCGCACCGCAAACCAGATCGGAGAGGAAGAACAAGCTGGCTCAGAGCGCGCAGGCCCTGTACACCCTACCGGCCAATATTGGCGGAGGGCGCGAACTGACGCTGGAGGATGTGCCGGAACTTTGGCAGGCAATCAGCGAAATACCCTCGCTGCGCATCGTCACAGCTCGCGAACTGGCCTTTACCTGGTATGGTGTAGCCAACGAGGAGACTACAGAGGCGGTCTTAACGGTTCTGGCCAGCGATAACGAGCAGCGTTATTTTATCCGCCAGCAGGCGCTAGAAGAAGCCTATCGGGTACGCGGCCAGGCCGAAGAAGCTCCCGGTGACTTTCTCAGCGACCTGGTGGGCAAGATTCTGCTGGTCGAGATAAGTCCGGGCAGCAGTAAGCCGGTACTCTGTCAGGGGATCGAACCGGGGGCGCGAATTCGCGTGCAGCATCCGCGTGGCGTCGATTTTGTGCGTTCGCGCTATCCGTTTTCCGCAATCCTCGATGTGCTGGGCGAACCAACATCTGACATGCTCAACGAGCGTTTTGGCGCGGCCGATGGTCTGGAAAATCTGGTCAAGGCCGCGCGCCGTCTGCGTCGTCGCCTCTCAGCTTATACGCTGGCCCGCCAGTGCCAGGAGGAAGCTGCCTATACCCTGGGGGATATGTGCCAACTGGCCGGCGTATCTGCAACAACTCTGGAAGATCGCCTGGCCGTCGCCAAAATCCTGCATAAACATCCGCTCATATTTATGCAACAGCGTACCCTGATGGAAGGCGAAGGTCTGGCTCTGTACAGCCTGGCGCCGGAGTGGAGCGAAACCCTTGAGGAGCCGGAAGAACTGCCGAGACCGGATCAGAACTGGATTCAAGAGATTATCCAGAAGCATCTTGGCAACGCTGCTGACCTCTATCGTCGCAGTATCGACCCGGATACCGGCGAGGTCCGGCTCGCCTTTCATTTTCCGACTGTGGCCCGCGAACGGTATGCTGCACAGATCGAGGCAATCAGGGAAGAGGCAGGAGTCGAGGTCACGATTGCCTCGCAGCCTCACCAGGGCGAACTCGTCAGAGTGGCTCGCCAGAGCCTGCCAAATGAACTGACCGAGCGCGGTTTTCCTTCGGTTTATCACGATAGTCAGACCGTCCAGATCAAATGCCTGGGCCAGGCCACGCCCGAAGAGATTGCGGAAGCGCAGCGGCGTTTCTACGATGAGACCGGCTGGCAACTTGCGTTGGAGCTCCAAAACACGGCCAGTGGCCAGGCTGCGTCAGCGGCTGAGCGCAAACCGACTCAGGCTCGCGTTGATCAACATGGGGCTGTGCAAGTGGCGCAAAGCATCCTGCGCGACCTGCCGGGTTACGTGAAAGTGGGCGCAGAGTCCGGGCGCTGGCTGCTGCACGCACGTTTCCATTTTCCACAGGTCGCTCGCAAGCGCTATGCCGATCTTTTCTCCGAGATAGAGGCCCGCACCGGATGGCAGGTACAGGTACAGGATGGCGTTCACCAGGAAGCGCTGGCGGAAATGGCTCGCCGTGTGCTCCCCGAAGGACTCAAGGCGAACGGCACACCCTCGATTTATCACCAGAAGCAAGCCGTGTTGATCCAGTGCAAAGGCGAGGCACCACAAGAGGATGTGTTAGCCGCGCAGAAGCGCTTTGAGGAGGAGACCGGCTGGCAGCTTACTATCACCGTCCCCGGCTCGCGTGAGAATATCGAGCAGGCCCCACGCATGGCGCAGGGCGAGGCAATGGCGCGGATTACCGCTGCTTTCAGTGGCGTAACGGACCTTTATCATGTTGGCGTTGATAGCCGCTTGAAGATCTTCTGGCTGCATTTTGACTTTCCCGCAACGATTGAGGGGCGTTACGCCGCGCTGCTGGCCGACCTGGAGCGCGAGACCGGCTGGCGCATTTACCTGCACCCGCGCGCGCGCCAGAAAGCGCTGGTGGAGACAGCGCGGCTTTTGCTGCCGGAGGACACTTGCCTGACTGGCAAAAAGACGCTGGACCATGAAGAATGCATTCTGCGTCTAAGAGGAACAAAGCTGCCGAGTGGAGAAGCGCGTCGGGAGATCGAGCGGCGTTTTGCGGAAGTGACCGGCTGGTCTCTCCAACTGGAAGAGGCAAATAGCGACGAAGCCGAATATCCTGCGGGATAAGTAGAGAAAAGCGAGCGCCACCTCTCTAGAGAGGAAGTCCAGGAAATAGCCCCCGTCTCCCGGATCTCCGGTCCGGGAAGAAGCAACTTACCTTGCGGGCTTCCGCGAGAGATGGCGCTCGCTTTCACTCACTTTTCGTGCTGCAGTTTTGCGATTAGCCCTGCGATCCGCCTACCGGATTCAGCAAAAGGTTCAGGGTTGTCTTGCGCACACGGTAAGACTGGCGCTGCCCCACATGAGGCAGAGTCACCGCTTCCAGCACGCCATTCTTGATCCAGCGGCGTACCGTCGTGTCGTCTACACGCAACTGCTGTGCAACTTCGCTAACTGTTAACAAATCGTGATCGTCGTGACCAGCCATAAAAAACCTCCTCATGTAGCTAATTCGTCATCAATTGCCTGCATCCGACTGGGAATTGGTCCCACCAAACTACCCAGATGATGCAAAGACTGACTTATTAGCATGTATAATATGGTACTATAACATTTAAATGACTCGAATGCAATAGACCCTTTATACATAACTCTCTATAGTGACACCAGTGGCACCATACTTTACCTAAATGTCAGTGGAGCGTTGCTTCCCGTTTTCCTCCCCTTCTCTTTTATTTGTCTATAATCAACATGATTCGAGAAGCACTTCAAAGCCTATACATAGGTATACTTGAAAATTCCTATGTTTTTTCTGCTAAATATAACCTTTCTTTGTACTTAATACGGATCTCAGCGACAAAGAGTTGCTAGAGGGGGAACTGGCCTATTCCTGCAAATTCGCTAAAGGTGAGTTTTGCTACGGGTCTGTGCAGAGGTACGCCGAATAGTGGAGAGTGTCCGATTCTCAGGATCTTCGCCTGTGCCTATCGAGTGTTCGCCAACTTCGCCATACAGAGAAGATGAGAGTGTTATGCATAACACTCTCATCTGGTAAGCGCCGCTGGCGCAGACAAGCGCGGTGGGAATCAGATCCCTGGGGCACTCGCCGGTGTGGTATCCTGGCCATCGCCGTAGAGGAAACAGTTTGTCCAGTGGCCGTTGCCAAGCTCTGTTCGCCTGGGGAAACGCTGGCGACAGACATCCATGGCGTGGGGGCAGCGCGGATGGAAGCGACAGCCGGTGGGCGGATTAATCAGGCTGGGAATTTCGCCGCGCGCGCCGATCTCTTTTATGCCGGTTTTCCCGCTTTTGAGGCGCTCAGGATCGGGCGCGGCTGAGAGCAGCAGGCGAGTATACGGGTGCTTGGGTTCCTGCGTAACCTCTTCGCTTGGGCCACCTTCGACCATCTGTCCGGCGTACATGACCAGAACATCGTCGGCGAAGTAGCGCGCGCTGGCGATATCGTGGGTAATATAGAGGAGAGCAAGCTGCTCTTCATCCTTCAAGCGCAGCAGGAGATTGAGAATATCCAGGCGGATCGAGACATCGAGCATTGAGACCGGTTCGTCGGCAAGCAGCACATCGGGGCGAACCGCCAGGGCGCGCGCGATGGCAATGCGCTGGCGCTGTCCTCCGCTCAGCTGGTGCGGATACTTCTGAATGAATTGCTCGGCAGGGGTGAGACTGACACGATTCAGCAGCGTCAGGATCTGCTGTGTTTCTTCAACACGATTTTTCACATGTCCGAAGATGCGCAGCGGGCGGGCCAGGTGATAGCGCACACTGTGGACCGGATTGAGCGAGGCAAAGGGGTCCTGGAAAATCAACTGGATATGCTGGCGGTAGCGACGCAGGGCAGACGATCCACGACTCAACCTGACCGTCTGGCCATGAAATCTGATCGTTCCGGCAGTGGGATCATAGAGGCGAGCCAGCATGCGTGCGACCGTGGTCTTGCCGCTTCCGCTCTCGCCCACCAGAGCGGTCGCACGTCCAGGATAAAGCGCCAGCGAGGTATCCTCTACCGCGTGGACTGAACTCCTCTGGCCCAGCAGGCGCTGACCCACGGGAAACTCCTTGCGCAGGTGAACCGCTTCGAGCACAGGAATCGTCGGATCTTCCCTGGCCGGTTGGTATGGGCGTTGCTGTAGGACATTCATCGGGTTTTTCCTCCCTTAATAATAGAGACATAACCCGCCGCGAACTGATCCTGGGTTGGAAGTCCACCGGGGGCAAATCTGGGGTCATAGAGGTGGCAGGCAACCAGCTGGGCATCTTCGCCGCTTTCGCCGAGGCGAGCCTGTTTAAGCGGAGGCGCAACGCTTCGGCAAGGGCCGAAGGCCATAGGGCAGCGTGGATGAAAAGCGCAGCCGGACGGGACGGCGCGCAGGTCTGGAGGCGAGCCTGGGATACCTCCCATATTGCGCCGGGGACCGTGCAGATTTGGGAAGGAATTCAGCAGGCCATAGCTGTAGGGATGAGTCGGGCGGAGATACAGATCCTTGCTCGTGGCCTTCTCGACCATTTTGCCTGCGTACATGATCGCGACCTTGTCGGCCAGTTCGAGGAGCAATGAGAGATCGTGCGTGATAAAGATCAGGGCCGTGGAGAGCTCCCGGCAGAGCGAACTGATCAGTTCCAGGATCTCGCGCTGCACCACCACGTCAAGAGCAGTGGTTGGTTCATCCATCACGATCAATTCAGGATTGAGCGCCAGCGCGATTGCGATAACCACGCGCTGGCGCATGCCACCGCTCAGTTCGTGAGGATAACTCTTGAGGCGATCGGAGGCGATGCCCACAAGATTGAGCAGATCGGTCGCGCGGCGTTTGCGCTGATCGGGTCCCATCTCCGGGCGATGGGTTTTGAGCACATCCATAATCTGGGTGCCGACGCTGAGCACCGGGTTGAGCGCATTCATCGCGCTCTGGAAAACGATTGATAACTCGTTCCAGCGGAAGCGGCGCAGCTGCGAGGGGGTGAGTTGCAGGATATCGATTGAGTTATCTGCGTAGCCGTTGGCACGGGTGAGTTTGCTGATCATTGGCGAGCGCTCGCGGCCTTCTGGGGGATAATAGAGAACTTCTCCCTCGGTGATATAGGCTGGCGGGCGCAACAGGCGAGTAATTGCATAGGCCAGTGTCGATTTACCGCAGCCGCTTTCGCCGGCCAGGCCAAGAATCTCGCCGCGTTTCAGGGTAAAACTCACCTTATCGACCGCATGGACAGCCCCGCTGGCTGCCGAGTAATCGACGCTAAGGTTTTTGACTTCCAGCAGCGTCTTCGTTTCTACGCTCGTGATCATGAAGCTACCACCTTCTTTCGTTTTGGCACTTTTATTTTGGGCTCGCTGCGCAGGCGTGGGTCCGCAACCTCATCAATGCCAAAGTTGATCAGCGCGAGGCCAGCGCCGAGGACAGCAATACAGAGGCCAGGCGGGACGAACCACCACCATTGGTGAGCAAGCAAGGCGTTCTGGCTGTTCGCCAGGTAAAGCATTCCGCCCCAGCTTGCCTGCGAGGTATCTCCCAGGCCCAGGAACTGGAGAGTCGCGAAAGCCAGGATCACCTGGATCATCGTACTCACAAAGTTAGCCGCAACCACAGAGACCTGATTAGGGAGGATTTCAAAGAAAATGGCCCTCCAGACCGATTCTCCGTTTGAGCGAGCCGCCGTGACGAATTCACGACTGCGCAGCGAAAGCGTTTGGGCACGCAACACGCGCGCACCCCAGGCCCAGCTGGTAAAGGCCACAACCAGCGAGACCGTCAACGCGCTTGGAGGAACATACGAGGCCAGCACCAGCATCAGAGGAATGCCGGGCAGGATCAAGAAGACATTGGTAATAAAGGAAAGGATCTCGTCGATGATCCCACCGAAGTAGCCACCCACCAGACCAATCACCAGCGAGAAGATAGTCACCAGGATACCGCTGAAAAAGCCCCAGAGCACCGAAACCTGCGTTCCCAGAATAAGTTGACCAAAGATATCCTGGCCCAGACTGGTCGTACCCAACCAGTGCGCCCCCGAAGGAGGGAGATTTGCATCATGGGTATACAGGTTAGGATTGCCATGCAGGAAGAACGGGCCGAAAAGCGCGATTACCAAGAAAAACCCAACAATCGCGGTGCCGCTGGCCACCTTGCGGTTAACCGTCAGCGCGTGCCAGACAGCCTGCATGCTATGCCAGAAGCGAACATGGAATGGCAGAGCCAGCATGCGGCTGATCGCTCTGCTGTCCGCTTCGTTGCGCCTCTCCTGATCTGAAAGTTCGGGCGTGGAAGTGATAATGCTTCCCTCGGTTTTTTCGGGAGACGGTGGCCATTGTGAAGGAAAGGACTGCTGCATGGCTAGGCACTCCTTTCTACGCGAACGCGCGGGTCGAGTACGGCGTAGAGCATATCGGCCAGGAAATTAGCTCCCAGCACGCCGAGGGCAATAAACAGAAAGGCCGCCTGGATGAGAGGATAATCGTGATTTTGCACGCCTATGAAGAGCGCGTCACCAATTCCAGGATAGGAGAAGACGATTTCGGTCACGACCTGGCCGCTCACCACAAAACCCAGGGCCAGGGCAAAATTGGCGATGTTGGGCAGGATCGCATTGCGCGCAGCGTAAGTAAAAAGCACGCGCCGCTGCTTTAATCCTTTGGCGTTGGCCATCAGGACATAATCGTCAGAGAGCACACCCACCATTGAGTTACGCATTACCAGCATCCAGCCAGCCAGCGAGGAGAGCACCAGCGTGAGAGCAGGCAGAAAGCCGTGATCGATCACGCTAGAAATGAAGCGCCAGGACCAGTCAATCGGCCCGTAGATATCGTACCCGTTGACGAAAGGGAACCAGCCTAAAGAGAAGCCGAAGATATAGACGACAATCAGCGCCAGCCAGAACGGCGGAATCGCATACAAAAATGTCAGAGCGGGCGAGAGGGTGCTATCAATAATCGTCCCGCGTTTCCAGGCTGCGATCATGCCTATCAAGCTGCCCAGCACAAAGCCAATCACAACCGCGATAGTCCCCAGGCCAATCGTCCACATGATCCCCTGGCCGATGATATCCAGAACAGGAGTGGGATAATTGGTAAAAGAGCGGCCAAAATTTCCATGTAGAAGATCGCCGAGGTACTTCATATACTGCACCCAGATGGGATCAGTGGTATCTATGCCCAGCGAAGCCGCCAGCGACTGAACCATATCCGGCGAGGGCTTGATGCCCGTCTTTTCCAGGTTGCCCAGAATAATCTGGACCGGATTCCCCGGCGCCAGACGAGGAATGAAAAAGTTCATCGTGACCGACGCCCAGACGGCCGCGAGATAGAAAAGTATGCGACGGAGCAGGTGACGCATCTCATTACTCCTTAGTAATCTGTCAACTCAAACCAGGTAATCCGGGAGGAAAAGATCACGCGCTACACTGCGCCGGCCTGTTCTGTTGTTGAGAGTATAACACAGACAGGCGTCTCTGCCTATATCCACCCGTTTCCTCTCTGGCTAGAAAAACGGGGGTGGTTCTGGAAAACCACCCCCGCCGCTGAGGCACTTCAGCGATACATGCGAAGCTTAATTGCCGGTTGGCACCAGATGAGTCACAACGATCTCGTTGCCCGGTGCATCGTAGGTCGGACCGAGCGCGTAGGGATGTTGCGCGTCCGGCCAGCCGGTGTAATGCAGCGTCGAATACTCGAACCAGTTGGCAGCATCCAGCAGGGGGATAACCGGCATCTGGGCCGCAAAGAGATCTTCCATCTGATAGATCAACTGCGTCTGCTGGGCCGTATTCGAGGTCTGCGCGTACTGCTGAAGCAGGCTATCAAACTGAGCATTGTGGTAGTGCCCCCAGTTCTCACCACCGCTGGTCGCAGCATCGTTCTTGCTGTTCAGATGGCTATTGTACTGATAGAACGGGGTCGGGCCGGAGAAGAACCCGGTGATCATCGCAGAGAAGCTTCCCGTCGCACGGGCTGCAAAGAAGGCGCTGTCGCCAATCGCGTTGACCTCGCCATCGATACCGGCAGCGTGCAGGTTCTGCTTCATGATGTTGGCAATCGCGACCCAGTCGGTCCAGTCGAACGGGACATCATACTTCACCGTAAGCTCTTTCCCGTTCTTATCGCGGTACATGCCGTCACTGCCTTTGGTATAGCCAGCAGCCTGCATATACTGTGCCACTTTGTTCAGATCAGGCGTTGTCTCAAAGCTGGCATACTTGGCTTGCAGGAAAGGCGCGTTGTTCGCCGTCAAGCCAGCCGGATTGGCAGGAGCCTCGTAGCCATTCTCAGCCTCAGTGGACATCGCCGAGCGGTCAAGCGCGGCGCTGATCGCCTGACGCACATCAACATTGTTAAACGGCGGCTGGCTATCGTTCAGATAGAGCGCGACATCGGCAGTTGATGAGAAGTAGTATTTGTTATGGGCTGGATCCTTATCGACATAGGCAGTCTTAAGGCTGGCATCCGCACCGAAGCTGCCCCAGTCAAGCTGGCCGGCGATCAACTCTTCTTCAAGCGCCGCGTTGCTCTTTACCGCTGGAAAGTCCAATTCATCGATCTTGTTCGCGCTATTGTTCCAGTAATTCTTGTTGCGCTGATAGACCAGCAGCGAAGGCGTGGCTGTTGTCTGCACGAATGGACCGGTACCTACCAGCGGAGGGTTGGCGGTCGCGGGAGCAGTCACGTTCTGCCAGATATGCTGGGGAACAATGAACGTCTCGTCCAGAATATAAAGAGCAGCCGGAGTATCAGCGTTTTTGAAAGTAAAGACCACGGTGTTCGGGCCGGTCGCGGCTACGCTCTTGAGATAAACCCAGTCGCCCTGGACATCGGCAGCATGTTTGGCTTCCGTCAAGATAGTATTGAAGGTGAAAGCCACGTCAGCCGAAGAGAACGGCTTGCCGTCACTCCATTTGACTCCCTGGCGCAGATTCACGGTTAACTGAGTGTTATCAGCGTTCCACGAAGAGCTCAGACCCAGGAGCGGAGTAACCTGATTGGTGCTAAAATCGTCAAAGAAGAGCGTCTCATAGACCATTCCCTGCACTCCGGGCGCGTCGCTGGCGGCGTTGCCATTGTAAGGGTTGGTAATCTGCGGCGTGGGATAGGCGCTGCCGACAAACGCACCAATATGAAGCACATGCTTCTGATTTGTGTTCGCGGTTGAGCCGTTGCCACAGGCCGCGAGCAGCATAGTGAAGACAACAAGCAGGGAGCAGAGAAAAAACCCTGCTTTGAACTTCGTCCGCGACGATACAAGAGAGTTGGGAGACACGGGAAACCTCCTAACACTGCTGAAATGGCTTCTTCCTTTCATCGCCATCCCGCAAAAAATACTTGACCGACAAAAACAACAAGGGTAAAGGATACTTTTTAACTTGTGAATTTACCGGCATCAAACCTTCTGTTAGTACTTTACTCTGAAACTGGATAATTTGTCAAGATGTCTAGACCACTAGACCAAGAATCCGCAGTAACCGGTTCCACCGCAAAGTACTGTCGGCCCAGAGAATGAAGACCCGGCAAAGCCCGCCTTTTTCACGCATGATTCCCGAAAATCGCTCCTTTCCCAGAATAAGTGGTTTAGAGGTATAGAGGTCTATACCTTAAACCGGTAAAAAGTGGTGCCCCCTATCATATGCCTTCAAAGAAGGCAAGAAACTCTGGGGAAATTAGTCTTCTTTCAGCGACTCGCTCCACGCGCCGGTCGCGTAGACCAGTTGGCCCTGACAAATGGTTGCTTGCAGAGTTAAAGAGGAGTCGAAGATGAGCAAATCGGCGTCATAGCCAGCGCGCAGAAGCCCTTTGCGCGCCTGCGTCTGCACAGCGCGGGCCGGGTTATATGTGAGCATACCTACCGCGTCTGACAGGGAAACCTGAGTTATCTCAAGCATATTACGGAGAGCATGGTCCATCGTCAGGATACTGCCGGCCAGCGTGCCATCGGCCAGATAGGCCGCGCCACACAACACCTGAGCGGATTGTCCGGCAAACTCGAAAAGGCTCCCCTCATGCTTACCGGCACCGGCCTGGCCGTCGGTAATCACGACCACGCGCTGCGGGCCAAGCATTTTCACCAGCAGGGGCATAATCGCGGGGTGGACATGCACGCCATCAGCGATCAACTCGCCCTGCGTGTGCGGCGCGCTGGCAATCGCGGCCAGCGGTCCGGGCTTACGGTGTAGCAGCGGATTCATGGCGTTGAAACAGTGAGTCATATGGGTAGCGCCCAGAGCAATTGCTTCTTTCGCTTGCTCGTAAGTGGCGTCTGTATGCCCGATGCTCACAGTGACCCTTGCCTCAATCAGCCGCCTGATCATCTCGTGAGCTCCGGGCAGCTCCGGGGCCAGCGTAATCAAGCGCAGATGTCCTCTGCTCAGTTCCAGAATCGCCTCTGTCTCTGCGGGATCTGGCCGGCGTAGCCACTCAGGAGGATGCGCGCCCCGCCTTTTGGGATTAATATACGGTCCCTCCAGGAAGATACCCAGGATCTCAGCGCCGGGACCAGGCTGCTCAATGGCCTCGACAGCCGCGCGCAGCTGGGCCTCCGGCAACGCTGCGGGCGTACCTACAACGCTGGTCAGAAAAGAGGTAACGCCGGTGGCCGGCACCCAGTTCGCATACGCGCGAATCTGATCGGGGTCGGTGGTGTGCAGCTCGAAGCCGTTTCCACCATGCGTATGCACATCAATAAAGCCGGGCGTGATGATTGCCTCGCTCGCGTCCAGCACTTTTCCAGAAGCGTCGTGACCGTTGCCCCCTTGCTCGATCCGTTGGATGTGCGCCCCATTAATGGTGATATCACCTCCAGTCTGATCCATCGTGGCATCAACCAGACGTGCTCCACGTAACGTAAGCCGCATTAACTTTACTCCTTTGATGTACGCTTGCTTGCACAGAGAACCTGTGCGCTAATCATTGCAGATCACCTGTTTGCCCTCTGCCCACCGGTCTGCAAGCGGGCCTTCAGGCAGCTTTACTCTTGACGTTTCGCCAAAAGTATGTCACTATTATAACAAAAGCGGTGGTCTATACAACATACCAATTATACCATCTGATCGCGAGAATCTCCAGGGGCAATCTCTTGCAGGGCGACAGGAGGAATAATCTCTTGCGGGCTACAGGCGTGGTATAGTATCAGAAGATTGAGCGATTTCTCGCATTGATATCTTGTATGTAGGGAAACCGTGCTGGCACCACTCTAGATGTTTCTACGTCATCAGGTGCGGAATCTCAGAGAAAGGTTGGACTCGCAGAATGAGTGCAATTGTGAAAAAGGGCCCTTTGCCTCGCTATTATCAGCTCAAAGAGATTATGAGAGAGAAAATTCGCGTTGGAGAATGGAAGCCTGGGGATCTTATTCCTTCTGAACGCGAGCTTGGCGAACAATACGGTATTAGCCGTATGACGGCGCGGCAAGCGATTACAGAGCTGGTGAACGAGGGTCTCTTCTATCGCGAACAGGGCAAAGGAACGTTTGTCAGTCGCCATAAGATTACCCAGCAATTGATCAATTTGACTGGCTTTACTGAGGACATGAAGGCTCGTGGGCAGCGAGCCGGTTCAAGAGTCATCTCGGCCGAGATGATTCCGGCGGATGAAGTGCTGGCCGAACACCTGAGGATCAAGCCCGGCCAGATGGTCTTCCGCCTGCAACGCCTGCGCCTGGCCGATGATGAGCCGCTGGCGCTTGAAATATCCAACTTGAGCTTTATAGGCTGCGAACGTTTGCTGGAAGAAGATCTGGAGAGGAATTCGCTCTATCGCTTGCTGGAGGAAGAGTACGGGCAGATGTTAATGGAGGCCGAGCAAGAGCTGGAAGCGGGATTGATGGGTCCCGAGGAGGCCGAGCTCCTTCAGGTTCCTACCGGCAGCGCGGCGCTGTTCATTCGCCGCACAACATACACCGAACGCGACCATCCTATCGAATACGCTAAATCAGTCTATTGTGGTAATAAATATGTCTTCTTTACGCGTATGAAACGCGAGCAGCTGGTGCGTTAACCATCAGATATCCACCCGGCAGTATTTCGAACGAGAAGGAGCAACATATATGGCAAATGAGCCAGAGGCAGTTACCACTCTGGAAACAGAGAGTGTGAATCCCGCGACCGTAGAAATCGACCGTATGAGCGCCCTGGAAATCGCGCAGGTAATGAATGCCGAGGACGCGAAGGTTGCCGAGGCGATCAAACAGGAACTGCCCCAGATCGGCAGAGCCATTGAAGAGATCGCGACGCGTCTGAGGCGCGGCGGTCGCCTGATTTACGTGGGGGCCGGGACCTCCGGGCGCCTGGGGGTGCAGGACGCTGCCGAGTGCCCACCAACCTTCAACGTGCCTGCTGAGCAAGTGATCGGCTTGCTGGCCGGGGGACCAATGGCGCAAACGCGCGCGCAGGAAGATCAGGAGGATAGTGAAGAGGCGGGTAAAGCGGATGTAGCCAGGTTGAATCTTACCTCCGACGACGTAGTGGTGGGGATTGCCGCCAGTGGGCGCACGCCTTACGTGTTGGGGGCGGTAAACTACGCAAACGCGCGCGGGTCACTAAGCATCGGGATTGCCTGCAATCGCGACACACCATTGGAGAAGATCGTGCATATTATGATTGCTCCTGTTGTTGGCCCGGAAGTGATTACCGGTTCGACGCGCCTGAAAGCAGGGACGGCGCAGAAGATGGTATTGAATATGCTCAGCACGGGTAGTATGATTCTGCAGGGTAAGACCTTTGGCAATTTGATGGTTGATGTACAGGCCACGAACTATAAGCTCCACCAGCGCGCATTGAAGATCATCCAGACTGTCACCGGCCTGGATCGGGAGAGCGCGGAGAATCTGCTACAAAAAAGTGGCGGGCAGGTCAAGACGGCGATCCTGGTTGGGAAAACGCATCTGGAGCCAGAGCAGGCGCGGGAGCAGCTCGCGGCCCATAACGGCAATTTGCGTGCAACATTGGATGCATTATTATGACAGAGACATACTATCTTGGTGTCGATGGCGGCGGCAGCAAGACGCTAGCAGTGATTGTGAACGAGCGCGGCGAGGAGATCGGGCGCGGGCTGGCCGGGGGCGCGAATTATAACGCAATCGGCCTGGAGGCTGCGGTGCAGCATGTCCATACCGCTGTCGCGCAGGCCGCGCAGGTCGCGGGCTGCCAGCTTCCCGTGCGCAAAGCCTGGCTTGGACTGGCCGGAGTTGATCGCCAGGCCGACCACGACCTGCTCCTGCCTCGTCTACGCGACCTGGCCGAGCAGGTGCGCCTAACCAACGATGGAGAACTATTGCTGGCAGGTCTGGCAAAGGCTGTTGGCGTGGTATTGATCTCCGGTACCGGTTCGATTGCCCTGGGTCGCGACGCTTCAGGGCGCAAAGCCAGGTCAGGAGGCTGGGGACATATTCTGGGCGACGAGGGCAGCGGCTACGCAATTGCGCAGCAAGCCCTCCAGGCGGTCGTGCGTGCCTCCGATGGCCGAGGACCGCAGACAGCCCTGCGCGAGCGTATACTTCAGGCGTGGAATTTACGCGATACCGACGAGTTGATCGGCGAAATCTACGGCGAGCAGGACAAGGCGAAAATCGCCAGCATCTCCTCCTGGGTCATGATCACAGCGCGAGCCGGAGACCAGGTAGCCGCAGGGATCGTCCAGCACGCGGCAAAGGAACTGGCCCTCGCGGTCCACGCGGTTTGCCAGCGCCTGGATTTTTCTCGCTGCGAGATTCCCCTGGCCCTGGGTGGTGGCCTGCTGATCAACGAGCCTGATTTTTGTACGCAGGTCATTCAGCACATTCGCTACACCCAGCCTATCGGGCAAGTCGTGCTGGTCTCGCAGCCCACGCTGACCGCGGCCAGAGCAGCGATGCAGTTGGAATAGAAAGGAACACGACCATGCCGGACGCGGTAGATGATCTGACGTTAGAGCAGCAAATTGGCCAGATGCTGATGGTAGGCTTTGCAGGCGTGACGCCAACACCCCAGCTGGTGAAGTTGATCCAGCGCTACTACGTTGGCAATATCGTCCTCTTCTCGCGCAATGTGCGAGATATTCAGCAATTACACGAGCTGACAACCAGTTTGCAAGAGATCGCCCGCCTGGCCGGTCAGCGTTATCCCCTCTTAATCGCCATTGATCAGGAGAATGGTATGGTCCGGCGTCTGGGAGCCGATGCGACGACCTTCCCCGGCAACATGGCACTGGGGGCGGTGGGTGATGAGCAGAGCGCCTGCGATGTCGCGCTGACTGCGGGTCTGGAATTGCGCGCATTGGGTGTCAATCTCAACCTGGCTCCAGTGGTGGATGTGAACAATAACCCGGCCAATCCGGTCATTGGTGTGCGCTCGTTCGGTGAAGATCCACAGCAGGTGGCACGCCTGGCTAACGCAGAGATTCGAGGCTACCACAAAGCGGGCGTGGCGACCTGTATTAAGCATTTCCCTGGTCATGGCGATACAACCACAGACTCACACTTATCCATGCCCATTGTGCCTTACGAGATGGAGCGCCTGGAAAGAATTGAACTGGTACCATTCAAAAGCGGCATCGCCGCCGGGACCGACCTGGTGATGACCGCGCATATTTATTTCCCGGCCCTGATGGGTTCGACCCATCTGCCGGCCACACTTTCGCCCACTGTGGTTCGCCAGCTTCTGCGCGAGCAACTCGGCTTTCAGGGGATTATTGTGACCGATTGCCTGGAGATGAACGCGGTCTCAGAAACGGTTGGCGTAGGAAGAGGCGCGGTTCTGGCCTGCCAGGCCGGCAACGATCTGATCTTGATCTCACACCGTTATGATCGCCAGTTAGCCAGCCTCGAAGCGCTCAAAGCGGCTGTACAGGCCGGAGATATCTCGCCCATGCAGATTCGGCAATCTGCCGGGCGCATTCTTGCCCTGAAAGAGCGCCTGCAAAGCCAGGCGCTGGAACAACCCGTTGATCTCGATCTGGTGGGCAGCCCGGCGCACCGCAGGCTGAGCGACACAATTTACGAGCGCTCAACGACGCTGGTGCGCGATGACAAAAAACTGCTCCCACTTCACCTTGAGACAAATCAGCGTCTGCTCGTCGTCTATACACACCGCGATATTTGGACGCAGGTGGAGGACAAGGGATATCCAGAGGACTTTCTGGTTGAGAGTCTGCAAAAGCGCCATGCCAATACCAACGCGGTCAGACTAACCGAGCAAACGACGCCCGCAGAGTACGAAGAACTCTACAGCGCAGCCAGATTAGCCGATGTCATCCTGATGGTTACAGTCAACGCTCTACTGGACGAGCAGCAAGCGAAGGTTATGCGCAATTTGCTCGCCACGGGATGCCCGCTGATTGGCCTGGCCCCCTACAGTCCCTACGACCTGCTCGCTTTCCCCGAACTCGGCACCTACCTCGTCACCTACGAATACACGCGCCCGGCCATCGCTGCTGCCGTGCGCGTGCTTTTCGGCGAGATTGCTCCCCAGGGCAAGTTGCCGGTGAGCTTGCCTACCGGCGCTAGTAAATAATCACCGATCAGATACACCCTCAAGGGCGGCGACTGGCCAGAGTTATCCATTGTGTAACCTGCCGTCTGGTTTAATCGTTTACAGGCATAGCAAAGCGCGGAATAGGGGCAGGTATATATTCCTTTCTTTTATACCTACTGGAAATAAGTTTTTCGCCGGAAAGAAACGTATGAAGAGCATAGCAGCAAAAATATGGCGACTTGTCTGTGACAATCCATGGGTTAGATGGCCTGGCATCCTTGTAGGGAGTGCCTTTCTTTTCACTCTCTATCTGCTCATTAGCAGGACGGTCATCTATAACTCGGATAACGCGAGCATCGTCCTTGAGGGGCAGGCGATGGCGCAGGGAAATTTTCTGCTGCACGGTTGGTATATGCCGACGGATAGCTTTCTTACCATTGAGATCCCTTTGTACGCGCTCGGCCTCAAGCTCGGCTTTGCGCCGACTGCCTTGCTTCGTCTCATTCCCGCGCTCCTCTATACGCTTATGGTTGTCTGCGGCGGCTATCTGGCTTCCATGCTGCTTGAGAGGAAGCGGCGTGTCTGGAGCCTGCTGGCCTTTCTGGGGATTGTGGCTTTCCCGCTGACCATGGTGCAAGGCTTCTTGATCGGGCCTATCCATATCGGCACAGTTTTGCAGATCATCGTGGGACTCATCGCTTATAGATTTTTCTTGCTCAGGGAAAGGGGCAGGATGCTGGCCTTTGCCGTTGTAATGCTGATGGTCGTCCTGACGACCGTGGGAGATCCCTTTGCCCTGGTCTTGTTCGAGCTGCCACTTGTCCTGGCCGAGCTTGTGCAGATGCTGGCGACCAGGAAGTTTCTCTTCCAGGAGCGCGTAATGATCGCGGGCACGCTGCTAGCGACCGGCCTGGGGTTTGGCATACGCTTGATGTTGGGTGCAGCGGGCACGCATATTCTCCAGACCTCGGGCTTTGTGCCTACAACCCTGCCGGGCATGCTGCA
>DATGKW010000166.1:0-24926 GCA_035294465.1 Ktedonobacteraceae bacterium
ACGGCCAGATCCTCAAGAGGAACTATCTCGGCCATCTTCTCTGAAGAGAGCAAGCCCCTACTGGTCGCGCGCAAATTCTCCGCGTCGAGCCGATAGAAATGCGTATTGCCCTCCGAGCGCATCTGTATCAGCCCCAGTTCCCTGAGCCGCGCCAGGTGATGCGAAATGGTCGGCGCCTTCAGTTGCAGCAGCGCAGCCAGTTCCTCCACGCTATACTCACGTGTAGCCAGGATACCCAACAGCTTCAGCCGACTCTCATCGGCCAGTACCTTGAAAAAGTGCAACAGTGTCTCAAACTCTTCAGGTGGCATAACTCACTCCAATATTAGATATATATCTAATTAGAAGTATATTGAATTACTTGCAAACTGTCAAGCATATCCGCGAATGAATTCAGAGCCTTCTCATTTCGGCCATAAGTGGGATTAAATCGAATATTGTATATATAGGTCAAAGTAGTATATATGTATCCTTTACAAGTTATCTATCTTATGATAATATCCGGCCAGAGACAATGTGGGAAGGGAGAATGACAAGATGGCAGGCAAATGGGATAATAACTTGAAGCGGTTAGTCCAGGCCAATCCGCAGGCATTCATCAGTTGGTTACTGAGAGGTGCGGTTGTGGTTCGTGAATTATCTGTTGAGCTAAACCGAGATATCTTCATCGATATTCTCTATGAAGTCGTGTTTGCTGGAGAGATTGTACTGATCCACATCGAATTCCAGCGCTATGACGAAAAAGAAATGGCACGACGAGTTCTGGAGTATAATGTTTATGCAACCTGCAAATTTGGTCACCCTGTAATCTCGTTTATCATTTACCTGAAAAAAGAGGGTAAGATTGTTGAAGCGCCTCTCGTCAAGGCAATGCCCGATGGCATGGAGATCTGGCGCTTCAATTTTATCAACATAAAGTTGTGGGAGATCCCTACAGAAACCTTCAGACAAGTCCAGAGCGTAGGCACACTACCGCTGTTGGCGCTCACACGAGAAGGTTCCCGTCCAGAGATCGTAGATGAAGCATTGATAGAGATTGAGCACGCACCAATCGACCGGGGAGCGAAGGATGATCTCCTAACAATCACCCTGACCCTCGCCAGACTCGCGCTACCGGGACCAGAGCACCTGGATTGGCTCAAAGGGAGGTTTTATATGTACCAGGATTTGATCCGTGATACTGAAATCTATCAACTCATTGTGCAGGAAGGATTGCAAGAAGGATTACAGCAGGGATTACAGCAGGGATTACAGCAGGGACTACAGCAGGGACTACAGCAGGGACTACAGCAAGGACTACAGCAAGGATTGCAACAGGGAGCTGAGCAAGAAAAGCAGCAGGAGATGCAGAGATTCCACCGGGCCATTCTGGAGCTCGTTGAGGCTCGTTTTCCCGAATTTCTAAGTCTCGCAAAAGCGCGCATAGAGGCTCTTCCCGACCTGACTCTTTCCTACCAACTCCTGTTAGATATTGGTAAGGCCAGATCCCAGGAGGATGCACGCCGCGTTCTGGAAGCTCCGGAGCCGGATGAGCAGCATTGAGAGCACCCCGCAATCTGATCCTGGAAAGCCTCGGTGGTCTTTTCCAACTGATTACAGAAGAGAGCGGTTAGTAGATCCCACCGCTCTCTATGCGAATGCCGCCGCTTCCCGTTCTGAGCTTGAGTTGCGCGCGAGGTCCGTTGCCCACTTCGTTCGCGCCGAACTCATTGCGCACGCCTCCGGAACCGGTTTTCGCATCTAGGCTAAAAGCCGCGCTGTCTGACAGGCGCAGGACAATGCCACCGCTGCCAGTCTTTATGAGTGTGTTTCCTCGCGGATCGAATCCGCCCTCAAACACAATACCGCCGCTGCCAGTAGTGACGCGCGATGCTCCTGAGAAGAAGCTGCGGTCAATTGTGATGCCGCCACTACCTGTTGAGAGCGAAACCTGCCCGCGCAGGTCATGCGTTTCGATACCGCCACTGCCCGTCGAGGCCAGGATCTGGCCCTGCACACCCCCGATCCTGATACCACCGCTGCCGGTTTTAATCGCGAGCCGCCCCTGCGCATCCTGTACTTCAACTCTGCCACTGCCGGTGCGCACACGAATATCTCCGCTAGTTTCCTGGAGAGAGACACGGCCTGAGCCGGTATCGAGCTGCACATCACAACTTGCCGGAACGGTTATCTCAAAATCAACGCTTCTCAGACCAAACTGGAAAATGCTCCAATTCATCCGGGTAGAGATGTTTACGGTATCGCCGCGCTGATCATAGTTTATCTGCATGCGTTCGGCATCGATGCCAAAACCACTGGCCCGTTTGGTCGCGTTCACACTAATCACGCCCTCTTCGCCCCGGCGGACCGCTACTCGACCTGAGCCGTTATTGATCACCAGACGCGCATGCTTCATAATCCGAAAGGTACGTGTGGGCATTGGAATGGTCACGACGCGCCAATTCGTGGCAAGCGCGCCCAAGCCCGCGACCACCAGCACCACAACAATCAGCCAGCTCAGCCAGCTAAGAATAGCGCCAAACAGACTTCCAGCGATGAAGACTGCGCAGAGCAAGGCGATCAGCGCCAGCAGACCACCCATGCTCCTCTGGCTCTTCGGCTCCACGCGCAGCTTCTCTCCCTCGCTCCAGATGCTCCTCTCGTCCAGACCTGCATAGCCTTCTTCATATGCCTGATAAGTATATGCTTGTTGCCCTGTCTGCTCGCGTGACTCGATATCTCTACCACGCTCATCAGGCTGCCTCGGCTCATTATCATAGATGTGTTCCTGATTCTGCATAGCCAACTACCCTCTGCTCATCACGAATCGTTTTCAATGGTATGAAAAGATCACAGGGTATATACGGCGTAAGCCTGGTAGAGGTTGGAATCCTGGGTAGATGAGCCGACTAAAACGAGATGCATGTTCCGTCCTCTGCCATCCCAAAGTATTGATATACATAAAATTCTATGGTAGGATAGAATCAAATCTGGAATAGGGAGCAAGACTACAATACTGTACTATTCCATCCATTACCCAAAGCTGAAAAAAGAAGCTTTTCGATGAGTGGGAAGCTCGCTCCCGTGAATTCCACACGCTTAATTCGTTGTGGTAATTTGATCGAAAGATGGCAAAACTTCTATTGTAAAGAATCTCTATGCAATTCACATTCACTCTTGTTGATGAAACGGACGCGCGGCAGATCATAACCTGGCAATATGACGAGCCATATGCCGTCTATAATATAATCGCTGATTGCGCGCATATCGAAGATACTCTCGCTGAGTTGCTAGATCGGCGCAGCCCGCATTATGCAGCGAAAAATGAACAGGGAGAGCTCGTTGGCTTTTTCGCCTTCGGAACCTCCGCGCAGGTATGGCATAACGATGTGCCAGCGCTGTATAGTGAGAACCAGACCATCGACATTGGCCTGGGCATGCGGCCGGATCTCACCGGTAAGGGACTTGGCCTGGCTTTTGTGCAAGCCGGCCTGGCCTTCGCGAAAGAGCAGTTTGCCCCACGCCACTTCCGCCTCTTTGTCCTCCCATTCAACAAACGAGCTATTCGCGTGTATGAGCAGGCAGGATTTGTGCGTACCGGCATATACATGCAGAAGTACGAAGATGGAGAGCGACCATTCGTAGAGATGTGCCGCGAAGCATGAGCCGTTTTACAGTAAAAACGGCTCATGCTTCTTGAGGTGCTTGTTCTGGCTCCCAGGTCGCCCAAATCAGGAATGAGTATCTCTTTCCTGGCCTTGTCGAAGTCCCTCCTCAACCCAGGTAATATGCATTGCCGCGTGCTGGGCATTCGCGGTGAACAGATCACCGGCGGTTCTGTCAGCCCCAAAGGGTGTTGGTACGGATGCAACCAGCTGCTCGTCTGTAAATTGCTCAAGCAGGTCAAGCGTCTCCCGGCGAGCAGCGGTCAGATCCGCGAGAAGCGTTTCCATGCTGTCATCGCGATGGGCATTCACATAAGTTTGATTGCGCTGGTTTGAGGCAGCCAGCCTTTCCTCTCTGCTCATAGCGGCCATATTGCCGGGCAGAGCCGTTTCGCCGCTGAGCGCGCGGCGCAGTAAAAACTGGATAGCGCGTTCATTTGCCGCAAGATGGGCAAAGTGATCCTTAGCTCGCCAGGCAACTTCGCCTGGTACCGCGCTCGCCGTACACGGGCGCTCAAGCTCTTCTGGGGTAAGTCCTTGAAAGTAAGCGATGGTTTTCTCTTGCGATTCAGCAAGGACACCTAAAATCTCTGAACGAGTCGGCATATTTATCCTCCCAAATCATATTACCACACAAACTGCCGCAAAAAACCACACTTCGCTGCGTTCTCATGACTTTCTGGTCAGATAGTGCTGGTGGCCCGACTTCAGCTTGTTCCAGAAGCGTAAAGCGCGCTAGAGCGTTCACGTTTCATGTTTCTCGATCCAGAGAGTAAAATCCTCGCTTACAGACCTATTCCGTCAAAAAACGATACACCAGTTTCTGGAAGTGGCGCAAGCCATTTTCACGATGCAACATCAGTTTGCCTTGCTGGAAAAAGCCGGAGCTCAGGCCGCGCTGGACCGATTCGCAGAGTACGGTATCTTCGTTCTGCACCTGGTCGATAAAGCGGGCAAAGCTCTGCTCTTCTTCCTTGCTCACTGCGTCTACGAAACAATATTCAAAAATGGCTAGTGTCTTGTTTGTTTCAATTGGCAGAAAGAGATTGAGCGAGACATTGCCCGGACCTGGATAGACATTGATGGTGAAATTGGGCCAGAGGTACGCATAGAAGCCTTCTTTGACCTCGCCGCTCGTATCGTAGAGATTTGCACTGCCATGCCTTCCACTCTCTTTTTTCGGCCCGCCCTGCGTCGAGAAGTATTCGTACTCAGTGACAGTATAGTTATTGACATCAATCAGCGAGCTAAAGCCGGGGTGGGCCACCGGGCAGTGGTAGCATTCCAGATAATTATCCACCACAATTTTCCAGTTGGCAGCAATTTCATAGGTGCGCCGGACTCGCCGCTTGATCTCATTCAAGCGCAGGCCCGTAGCCGCCAGCAGTTCCGGCAGTTCTCCCAGCACGTTTTTGAGCGGGACCGCGTCTTTGTCCGGATTCACAAAAATAAAGGATCCCCACGTATCGATCTGCGCGCTATATAGCGGGAACTGCGTTTTGTCGAAGCCCGGCTCATTCTTCATGCCGGGCGCGCTATGCAGGCTACCATCCAGCTTATAAGTCCAGGCATGATAGTGGCACTGGAGGGTCTTGCGATTGCCGCACGCCTGCAAGACCAGTTCGGAGCCGCGATGACGGCAGATATTGATAAAGGCCCGCAATGTTCCGGATTCATCGCGCGCGACAACAATCGGCACATCGCCAAGCATACAGGTAAAGAAATCGCCCGGCTTTTCTACCTGTTCAATCATCCCGACGTATTGCCAGCTATGCTGAAAGATACGCTCTTTTTCGCGTATGAAGAACACCGGGTCTGTGTACCACGCAGCCGGGAGGGTATACCCCTGTTCAAGAGATTCCCGCAGGCTCGCGGATGTAGTCGTGCCCGAAATTCTGGAATGTGTTGTTGTCATGGAGCTACCCTTTCATGCCGCAAGGCAGAAAAAGAGACATACCACCACCGATGATGATCTGCCTGAATAATCAATGAAGAGCTTTTCCAATATGCACCGCTTTCCCCAACCCTTGCTCGGCAGCCTCCAGCACCATCTCGCTCAGACCCGGATGCGCGTACAGGATCTCACTCAGGTCGGTGAGTGTCGCGCCCATTTCGATGGCGAGAGCAAGCTGACCGATGAGGTCGCCGGCGCGCGGGCCAACAAGCGTGGCACCGAGTAGCGTGCCATCCTCGCTGGCGAGCAGTTGCGCAACCCCGTTATCGGTACTCAGGGTGAGGGCGCGACCGTTGGCGGCCAGAGGGAAACGCCCGGTGAGTATCTGGCCGTGTTCGCGGCTGGCCTCTTCAGCAGTGTAGCCGACCATAGCAATCTCCGGCGTAGTATGGACAACCAGAGGCATGACCAACGGCGCGAACTGTACGCGCTGGCCCGCGATGACCTCGGCGGCAACTTTACCCTGCTTGATGGCGCGGCTGGCCAGAGCCGGTCCGCCGGTGCAGTCACCCACGGCGAAAATAGCCGGCTGGCTGGTGCGCTGCTGCGTATCGACCTGGATGCCGCCGCTGGGATTGAGCATGATACCAGCAGCGTCGAAATGCAGTCCGGTAATATGCGGCGTGACGCCACGCGAAACGACCAGCGGGCGCTCGTTGATCTCTGCGAGAGGAACGCTCGTGCTCACAGCGATGCCCTGTTTGCGCATCCCGGCCTGCACCTGGCGCAGAACGGCGGGATCTCCTCCTGCCAGGATCTGGGATCCCGGCGTATAAAGTTTGACCTCGACGTCTAATCTGGCAAAAAGCGTAGCCAGTTCCAGAGCAATATAATCGTCGCCTGCGATGCTCAAAGTTGCAGGTAATTCAGGCAAAGCAAGGGCCTGTTCAGGAGTCAACACGCCCTTACCATCGTATGGCAAGCTCTCAACCTGTGCGGGTTCGGCTCCCGTGGCGATGATGCAGTAATCGAATTTGAAGCGTAACGAGCCGTGTTCTCCCTCAACGCGCACCTCCTGCTCGTTGATAAACCAGCCGGTGCCATGCAGGCATTCAACGCCATTGCTGGCAAACAGGCGGCGCACGCCTTCGGAGAGCCGCCGGACCACACTCTGTTTCCATGCCTGCATCTTGCTCCAATCAACGGTGACACTTTCGCTGCTAATACCCATAGCGGCCAGGTCAGCGCCGCGCGCCTGGACGTAGCGCTCGCTAGCTGAGAGCAGGGCTTTGAGCGGAATGCAGCCCAGGTTCAGGCAGGTTCCCCCAGGCTCGCCGGCGTCCACAAGAGTAACTTTGTGTCCCAACTGCGCCGCGCGTATGGCCGCCACATATCCACCGGGTCCCGCGCCCAGCACCAGGACATCAACAGCGGTAGTAACATCTCCAACAACCATATGTTTTCTTCTTTCTGTGATGACTAATGCATCTGCGTTCCAACGGACGCCGCCTGCTCTCGCGTAATTTCACTCAACGAGCGAGCGCGCCGGATATGCGGATTCAGTGTAATCAGCAGGGACGTGGCGGCTGCACCAATTCCGAGAATAGTTACAGTGGGATAGGGGCCATAGATTTGCAAGAGAAAGCCAGTCAGCGCCAGACCCAGCGGTATTCCGGTATAAGAGATTAAGCGAAAAACGCTGTTGACGCGTCCTTGCAGTTCATCCGGGATGAGCAGGCGGCGGTAGCCGAACTGGGCAAGATCGGCAATCATGAGGACAACATAGATCAGCCCTACGATGACGCTAAGTATGATCATAGTATGGGAGAACAGGATCAAAAACCAGAACACGGCCCAGAGCCAGTGGCCGCCGATGTAGGCCGCACGAAAGCTCAATCGCCGATACAAACGATCAAACAGAGCTGTGCCGATCATGCTGCCGACTCCGTCCATCGCCAGCACCAGGCCAATCATAAAAGGCGTGGCGTGCATCTGCTGGCCAAGCACAATGACTACCAGAGTAACGCCACCAAAGAACAGATTATAGAGCGTGCCAGTTAAAGCAATAAAGAAGATGAGCGGTTGGCGCCACATCCAGAGCAAGCCCGCCCAGATCTCAATCCGGAGTTTTTTCGGGATCGCCGCGCGCTCCTGCTGAAATTTTGTCTTGATGCAGCAGAGCGAAAGCACCGAGGCTATGTAAGAGACCGAGTCGAACAAGAAAGGCACGAACTTGCCCAGGCTATAGACCGCTCCGCCCAGCGCGGGGCCGAGCAGGAAGGCCACATTGCGCGCCATCTCGTTCTGATTGGTCGCCGCGACGGTCTGCTCCCTTCCCACCACTCGCGGCATACTGGCCACCTCCGCGACATCGTAGAAGACGAAGAGCGTGCCCTCGATCAGCGAAACGAGATAGAGCTGCGGCAGCGTCAGGCGTCCCAGAGCAAAGGCCACAGGAATGCTGGCCAGGCTGATCGCCCGTCCAATATCGCATACCTGCATAGTGCGCTTGCGATCCCAGCGGTCGGCCAGCGCTCCCGCAGGCAGGCTGAGCAGGAGATACGGTACCAGCCGCGTAGAACCGATCAGCCCGGCCTGCGCGGGCGAATGAGTGATAAAGAGCGCCAGCAGCGGAAAGGCGATCAGCGAGAACTGCGAGCCGAGCAGCGAGACCACCTGCCCGCCGATGAGCAGAAGGTAGTCTCGATTGCGCCAGAGCGGCCCTGGAAGGTTCGCCCCTGCATCGATTGTTCTGGTAGAATCTTGCGTTGTAGACACTCACTACCTCAAATCATATCGAGCAGCAATTGCTGGGGATTCTCCGTCAGTTCTTTAAAACGCGCCAGAAAGGCCCCGGCCAGTGCGCCATCGATCAGACGGTGATCGAAGGAGAGCGCGAGCGGCATACGCTGCTGGGCGAAGATTGTCCCATTGCGCGCCATCGCCTTCTCCTCAATCCTACCGACAGCCAGGATCGCGGCCTCGGGATAGTTGATGATTGGCGTGCCCCTGCTACCACCAAAGCTGCCAACGTTATTCAATGTGAAGGTACTGCCGCTCAACTCGTTCAGGGCCAGCGTGCGCTTTTTCGCCCCCTTAATCAGCTTTTCCAGTTGCGCCGCGATCTCCAACACGCTCAGCTTATCAGCATCGCGTAAGACAGGCACAAGCAGGCCTTCCGGCGAAGCCGTGGCCACCCCTATGTGATAGAAGCGTTTATAGATGATTTCCCGCTTCTCCTCGTCCAGGCTAGCGTTAAAAATAGGAAATTCTTTAAGCAGCGGAATGAGCAGCTTGATCAAGAGCGGCAGATAGGTCAGATGTACGCCGCGCCTCTCAGCCGTCAGTAGCAGCGCCTGGCGCAGCGCGACCAGCCCGCTTGCATCGAGTTCATCAAAGGACGTGGCGTGCGGAATGGTACGCCACGAGCGTTCCATGTGCTCCGCGACACGCTTGCGCAGTCCAGTCAGCGGCTGGCGCTCATCTTCCATTGCTGGCTGAGCCAATGCAGCCGGACCGCCCACAGGCACCGGCCCGGCCATCTCCTTCTGCATGGCCTGCTGTGGCGTTGCTTGCGCGCGTTCGGCATACGCACGCACATCTTCTATAGTGACGCGCCCATTAGGGGCAGAGGACGGGACTTCGGCAAGCTCGACGCCTAGCTCGAAGGCCAGCTTGCGTACAGCAGGCGCGGCCAGCACTCTCCTGTTCGCTCTCACCGGCTCACCGGGAGTCGAAGCAGCCTGGGAGGTTGGCGCAGATGCTGATAATGATACCTTACTGGCCCCCATATGATCGCCATTCCTGGCTTCAGCCGTCTCATAAACAAGGAGTATCTCACCTACCTTCGCGATCTGCCCCGGCTGGAAGCGTACTTCGCTCACGCGCCCGGCTATGGGCGAAGGGATCTCGACAATAGCTTTATCAGTTTCGACTCTCACAACCGGCTGATCCAGCTTAACATTGTCCCCCTCTTTGACCAGCCATTCAACGATCTCAGCTTCGTGCATACCTTCGCCGAGATCGGCTAACTTTAGCTCACTCATGGCTCCATCACCTCTCGCAACGCGGCCAGCACTTTACCCGGCGTGGGCAAATAGTAATCTTCCACGCCAGGCACCGGGAAGGGCGTGTCGTAGCCAGTTACGCGCCCAACGGGCTTGAGCAGGGAATAGAGGCACTTTTCGTTGATAATCGCCGTGATCTCGGCGCCGATGCCACCCGCACGAGGCGATTCGTGAACCACGACAGCTCGCCCGGTCTTCTCTACCGAACTGATAATTGCCTCTTCATCCAGCGGCCAGACCGTGCGCAGATCGATGACTTCGCAGCTTGTACCCGCTTCTTGCTGCGCCTTCTTCGCGCCTTCCAGAGCCACATTAACCATTGCGCCATAGGCAAATATACTTACGTCGGTACCTTCCTGCACAAGTTTAGCCCTGCCAAGAGGGATGGTGTAGTGCTCCTCCGGCGTCTCCTGGCGAAACGAGCGGTAGAGCTTGATGTTTTCCAGGAAAAGCACAGGATCGGGATCGGCCACCGCTGACGCAAGCAGGCCCTTAGCATCGTAGGGATTGGAAGGAATGACAACTTTCAGTCCGGGCGTCTGCAAGAAAACGCCCTCCAGGCTGTCTGAGTGCATTTCAGGAGTGCGCACGCCGCCGCCATAAGGGGCGCGCACGACCAGTGGGCAGGTAAAAGCTCCGGCACTGCGGTAGCGCATACGCGCAGCTTGCGAAACAAGCTGATTTATACATAAATAGAGAAAACCAGCGAACTGGATCTCGGCAACAGGTCGCAGCCCGTAGACCGCCATGCCAATCGCTGTGCCTATGATGCCAGACTCGGCCAGCGGCGTATCAAAGACGCGCGTTTCGCCAAACTTTTCTTGCAGGTGCTCGGTCACGCGAAAGACGCCACCATTGGTCCCAATGTCCTCGCCAAAGAGCACAACTCTTGTATCTCGTTCCAGCTCCAGCGCCAACGCCGAGTTGATCGCTTCGATCATCGTCATTTGCATCGTTCTACCCCCTCTCGCTATCACTTTTCTCTGGCATGGCGCAGCAAGTCGGCGCGCTGCTCCCGCAAACGTGGCGTCAGTTCGGCGGACATGTAATCGAAGAAACTGTCCGGGGCCATATCCGGTGTATTCTCTGCCACCTCTACAGCCTGGTTGATCTCGATCTCAATATCCGCCAGCATCTTCTCAATTCCCGCTTCGTTGAGCAGATCACGTTCAAGCAGAAATCTCTGGAAGCGCGCGATAGGATCTTTGCGCTGCCAGGCTTCGACCTCGACGGGATCGCGGTAACGCGTGGGATCATCGGCGGTCGTGTGCGCACCAATGCGATAGGTGAGCGTCTCGATCAGAGCTGGCCCCTGACCGGTACGCGCGTGTTCGACGGCCTTGCTCATCACGTCGTAAACGGCCAGAATGTCGTTGCCATCGACAAGATGAGCTGGCAGGCCGAAGCCCACGCCGCGCGAGGCGAAGCTGGTTGCCGCACTCTGCTTCCTACGTGGCACACTAATAGCCCAGCCGTTATTCTGCACAACCAGCACCACAGGGGCCTGGAAGACGCCCGCGAAGTTCAGCGCCTCGTTGAAATCGCCCTCAGAGGTCGCGCCATCTCCGCACACGCCCACAGACACCACCGGATCGCCGGTGATTTTCGCGGCCATCCCCAGGCCCACAGCATGCAGCATCTGCGTACCAATCACTATCTGGTAGGGCAGGCAGCGCGACTCGGCGGGCCAGTCGGCAGGAGTCATACCCCGAAACGAATAGACCAGCGTGGAAAGCGGCACCCCTTTAACGATCAGCGAGGCAATTTCGCGATACGAAGTAGCCAGCCAGTCCTGTGGCTGCAAGGGAGCTGCCAAACCAACTGCTGTGGCCTCCTGCCCGACCAGCGAGCCAAAGGTTGTGGCACGCCCCTGGCGCTGCAAGGCGATGATCTTATTTGAGAAAGCGCGCCCCAATTGCATGTAGCGATAGAGCGCCAGCATCCGTTCAGAGCTGAGATCGGGTGGTTCCCCGACCAGCTTGCCCTCGGCATTGAGGATTTGATAAGGAACCAGGCCAGAGTCAACTTGTTGTGTTGTCATAAGTGCTCCTTGATCGAGAGGCACGCACGCGGTGCCTGGAAAACGTAGAGGCGGCACAATACAATTACGCGAAAACCCAGGGTGTCTCTTTTTTACGCATCTTTTCGTATGCCTCAATCTCATCCACATGGCTCAACGTCCAGCCGATATTGTCCAGCCCTTTGAGTAGAGCCTCCTTGCGGAAAGGATCGATCTCGAAATGGATAACGCGCCCGCTTGGTGTCGTGACCGTCTGTGCCGGGAGATCTACGCGCAGGGTATAGCCCTCGCTGTCTTCCACTTCAGCAAAGAGTTCGCGCACGGTCCCATGAGGCAGCGTGACTGGTAGAAGGCCATTATTGAAGCAGTTATTATAGAAAATATCGGCGAAGCTCGGCGCGATTAGAGCGCGAAAGCCATAGTTCTGAATGGCCCAGGGCGCGTGCTCGCGCGAGGAGCCGCAGCCGAAGTTATCTTCGGCCAGCAGGATACTCGCGCCCTGATAGCGCGGCTGGTTGAGCACAAAATTCGGGTCTGGCTGCCTGCCCTGCGGATCGAGGTAGCGCCAGTTAGCAAACAGCGCGTTCTCGAAGCCGCTGCGCTTGATAGTCTTGAGGAAACGTGCAGGCGTGATCTCGTCGGTATTGACATTGGTGCGATCCAGCGGTAGCACCAGGCCGGTGTGGGTAATAAATGGTTCCATTGTAACCTCTTCTCTCTCAGATAGACCTTACCGGTCTTTTGAAGACGCAAAAATAGATGTTCGTCCCACTGCCGGTAGAAGTAACCTCGCCATTGCTGCCAAGAAAGACCGGCTGCATATGCACAAGTTCCCAACCTTGCGCGCCCAGTTCATTCAAACGTGGTATTGTTGCCTGTGCCACATATTTTGGTACTCGCTCCCCATGAAAGTAGAGCGTCAAAAAATCCTTCACTTGAGGCTTACGCGCATCTGCGGCGATATACTCGATATAATGCTCCCATTGTGGACTACCAGCAGGCATTGCGCTCATACGCAACTTCTCCTCTACAAGGGACGAACATCTCCATTTTCTCTAGAACTGACGAATATCGACAAAATGACCCGCGCAAGCGGCAGCGGCAGCCATAGCAGGGCTGACTAGATGAGTGCGTCCGCCGCGCCCCTGGCGACCCTCAAAATTACGGTTACTGGTGGAAGCGCAGCGCTCGCCTTCGGAAAGCTGATCGCCATTCATGGCGATGCACATGCTACAACCGGACTCACGCCACTGGAAACCGGCCTCACGGAAGATGTCAGCCAGGCCCTCTTCTTCGGCCATGCGTCTCACCTGCATCGAACCGGGCACGACAATCGCGCGCACATTCGGCGCGACATGCCTGCCCTTGACATAGCGAGCAGCCAGGCGCAGATCTTCCAGGCGCGAATTGGTGCAGGAGCCGATGAAGACGGTATCAAGCTTGATATCGGTGATCCTCTGTCCAGCTCTGAGACCCATATATTTCAGTGCGCGCTCGTATGCCTTGCGCCGCTCTGGATCGTCTATCTCGGCGGGATCAGGCACCGTGCCGGTAACATCGGTGACCATGCCAGGATTGATGCCCCACGTGACCTGTGGCCCCAGGCCATCAATGTTGATCTCATACGTAGCGTCGAAATGGGCATCGGGATCGCTGGCCAGTCCTTTCCAGTACTCAACTGCCTGCTCAAACATCTCGCCCTTTGGAGCATAAGTCCGGCCTTTGATATAGTTAAAAGTCGTTTCGTCCGGCGCGACCATGCCCGCGCGCGCACCAGCCTCGATGGCCATGTTGCACAATGTCATGCGCCCCTCCATCGAGAGATTACGAATGGTCGAGCCGCTGAACTCTATCACATGTCCGGTACCAACGCCCGTGCCCAGCTTTCCTATGATAAACAGGGCGACATCTTTGGCGGTCACGCCGGGGGACAGCTCGCCCTCGACGCGAATATTCATGCTTTTGGGCTTCTCCTGCAAAAGACATTGTGTCGCCAGCACATGCTCAACCTCGCTGGTACCGATGCCAAAGGCCAGTGCGCCAAGCGCTCCATGCGTCGAGGTATGCGAGTCACCACATACAAGCGTCATGCCTGGGAGCGTAATGCCCTGTTCGGGGCCGATAATATGCACAATCCCCTGGCGAGCGTCGTGCATATCAAAGAGCGTCAAACCAAAATCGCGGGCGTTCTGCTCCATGGTCACGATGCATTCTTCGCTGGCCTTATCAACCACATCCAGCATGCGCCGTCCCACCACGGTTGGCACATTATGGTCCAGCACCGCGATTGTTGCGTCAGGCCGGCGCACCGGGCGGCCCGCTGCCTTGAGGCCGGCGAATGCCTGGGGCGATGTTGCTTCATGAACCAGGTGCCGGTCGATATACAGCACAGTGGATTCTCCGGGCTGCTGCCGCACTACGTGCGCATCCCAGATCTTGTCGAACATTGTCTTTCCCATTGTCGTATTGCTTTCTCAATGTGTTCAAATAAGTGATCTCATTTGGAGCGAAGCTCGTCTAGCTGTTTATTATACCACCTGCTACCCCTGAATCCACCGCTATGATACACATGCCCTTGCTCATTGCCCACTCCCTCCGGTGCCAGCGTGCAGGGCAATGCGACTTTTCCATCACTCCGGCGCTGGTCTGGAGACAGGATACCTTGCCTCCAAAGCCTTTTTAGGCTATAGTACAAACGATACATAGCAGCGTCAGTGAGGAATTGGCAATGGAGAGAGGGAAAAGCATCCACTTTGGACTATTACTCCACAATCACCAGCCGGTCGGAAACTTTCCGTGGGTATGCCAGCAGGTGTATGAAGAGGCATATTTGCCTTTGATCAAGGCCCTTGAGCGTCACAAACAGATACGTCTTTCACTGCACTATACCGGTTCCCTGCTGGATTGGCTTGGCGAAGCACACCCGGAGTTCCTGCAGCGAGTCGCGGCGCTGGTACAGCGCAACCAGGTGGAAATAGTGGGCGGTGGTTACTACGAGCCGATTCTGCCTTCTATCCCTGACCGGGACAAACACGGACAGATTTGTAAGCTCAGCGAGCGCTTGCAGAAAGATTTCGGTATCTCTATCAGCGGAGCATGGCTGGCTGAACGTGTCTGGGAACCAGCCCTGCCACGAGTATTACGCAACGCTGGTATCGAATGGACCATCCTCGATGATGTACATTTGAAGAGCGTGGGCTTGGAGGAAAGCGATCTCTATGGTTATTACGCGACCGAGGACCAGAGTCCCATCCTCAAAGTTTTCGCTACCAATCGGACGCTACGCTATACCATCCCCTGGCGTCCAGTGTATGAGACCATTGATCTGTTGCGTTCCCTGGCGACAAGCGATGGCGAGCGCATTCTGGTCATGGGCGACGATGGAGAAAAGTTCGGGAGCTGGCCCGGCACCCGCGAATATTGTTGGGGCAGAGATGGCCACCATGGCTGGATCGAGGAGTTTTTTAACGCGCTGGAAGAGAATCGCTCCTGGCTGCGCACCACACCGCCCGGCGAATACGCCCGCGACCACCCCGCTCTCGGACGCGTGTATATCCCCACCTCGTCGTATATCGAGATGACCGAGTGGGCGCTACCGCCGCGCAAGTCCTACGCCTTTGGGCAAATTCTACACAGGTTGCAGGCTGCACACGAGGACGAAATCCTCCAGTTTATGCGCGGCGGCTTCTGGCGCAATTTCCTGGTACGTTACCCTGAGGTTAATAACCAGCATAAAAAGATGCTGCGCGTACACGATGCCGTCTACGCGGCAGGCGCGAGCGATGAACACGGGCTAAATGACCTGTGGAAAGCGCAGGCCAACGATACCTACTGGCACGGCCTCTTCGGGGGCGTCTATATGGGCCACGTGCGCTCTGCAATCTACCACCATTTGATCAAGGCCGAGAACGCGGCCCACCAGGCCACGCAGGGCACGGGCCACTGGCAAAGCTACGAATTCACTGACTTTGACCGTGATAGCCGTGAGGAACTGCTGATCGAGGGTGATCAACAGAACCTGTACGTGGACCCGCAACGCGGGGGCACCCTCTTCGAGTGGGATCTGCGCCGTAGCATGCATAATCTACTCTGCGTAATGCCTCGGCGCGAGGAGGGTTATCATCAAACCTTACGCGAATATGAACGAGAACGGCGCAAGCGCGAGTCGGAACAGGCGGCCCCGGGACAGCGCGACACCACTCTCAACCCTCATACGGTAGTGAGAACAAAAGAGCCAGACCTGGATCGTCTCCTGGTCATCGATCGGCACCGACGTTACAGCCTCATCGATCACTTCCTCGCGCCCTCCGTCAACCTGGAGCGCTTCGCCAATGCCAGTTACGAAGAGGCTGGTAATTTCGTTGAGCAGCCTTACGAGGCCACTGTTCGCCAGGATGGCCTGGGTATCACCATAACTCTTGAGCGCGGAGGACGCGTTCGGCGGCAAGGCGCGCTGGCGCCCCAAACCGTGCTGGTTAACAAAACGCTCTTCGTGCCCGCCGGTCGCGAAGAATTGATGATACGCTATCTTATCCAGAATGAGAGCGAAGCCCGCCTGCAAACCCGCTTCGCCTGCGAGTGGAATATCCATCTGCTTGGCGGCGGCGGCAACGAGCAAGCGTATTACCGTGTCCAGAACCAGCATCTGGCCAACGAGCATTTCGACAGTACCGGCGAAATCAAGCACGTGGAGCTTTTCCATATTGGCAATGCCTGGCTGCAACAGGACATAGAGTTCGCGCTGAGCCAGCCGGCCACTCTCTGGCGCTACTCAGTCGAGGCCGTGACCGGCTCCGAGGCCGGCTTTGAGCGCAACCACCAGGGGAGCTGCCTCACTCTGCTCTGGCCCCTCTCGCTAGAGCCCGGCCAGATCTGGCAGGTTGAGATCACCTGCACTGGCTCCCCCGGCCAATAAACCTTCTCAAGGCAAAGAGGGTTCACACGCCCCCGCGCAGACCCCCAAAAGACGGCTTTTCACCCGCTTGAGCCTATCTTTTTGGTTGATCCTTATGGTATACTCCCTATCAACATCTATCAATCTTAGCGTGGCCTATCCAAACCGCGCCCGATACAGATGTGAAGAGGCCCCTTTGACTCCCATCTGTCCCAAAACATAGCGGAACAGATGCAAAGCGGGCATCAAGCGAAGCTCAAAAACAGTGAGATGTAGCAGGCAGCGAGCCGTTCTATCTTGCCTGAGATGTAATCGCACCAGGTGGGTCGCCTGTTACAAGAGCGAAAAGGAGTGATGTTCATGGCTCGTGTTCAGTTTAACCACGTCTACAAACGCTTCAACAAAGTCGAAGTTGTCCACGACATTAACCTCGATATCGAGGACCAGGAGTTCCTTGTTCTGGTTGGCCCTTCTGGATGCGGCAAAAGTACCTGCCTGCGCATGATCGCCGGTCTGGAAGATGTCAGCGAGGGCGAAATTATTATTGGCGAGCGCGTTGTCAATGGTATTGACCCCAAAGATCGCAACATCGCGATGGTTTTCCAGAACTACGCCCTCTATCCTCACATGACCGTCTTTGACAACATTGCCTTTGGCCTCAAACTACGTCATGTCCCCAGGGAGCAGATTAGAAAACGCGTCTACGAGGCTGCGGAAATCCTGGGTCTGCAAGACTATCTGAAACGCAAGCCGAAAGAGCTATCCGGCGGTCAGCGCCAGCGCGTAGCACTTGGCCGTGCCATCGCCCGCGAAGACGCTCAGGTCTTCTTGATGGACGAGCCGCTTTCCAATCTGGATGCCAAACTGCGTGTGCAGATGCGCGCTGAGATCATTAAGATTCATCAACGCGTGCAGACGACCTTTATTTACGTCACACACGACCAGACCGAGGCAATGACAATGGGCAGCCGCATCGCAGTCCTCAATGGTGGCATTGTCCAGCAGATCGGCACCCCGCAGGAACTGTATGACCATCCTGCCAACCTCTTCACCGCCGGCTTCATCGGCTCGCCCGCGATGAACTTCTTCCCTGGTGCGCGAGTCATCAGCGAAGGCGACGCGACATATATCCAGCTGGACAACATGGGTTCGGTCGAAGTGCCAGCAGCTTACGCTCCCCGCGCCCGCGAAGCTGCCGGGCGCAGTCTGATCTTCGGCATCCGTCCTGAGCACCTGGAAGACCGCGCGCTAGTCTCTAACGATTCGGAAAATAACTCGGTGATCAAAGCTTCTGTAGACGTAATCGAAAATCTGGGCAACGAGCTATTAGTCTACCTGACCACCGGAGGCGATAGCAACAGAACCATGCAGGCTCGCCTCAGCCCACGCTCGCGCGTGAGCGTGGGCAATCAAGTAAGCTTACAGGTAGACACTGATAACATTCACCTTTTTGACGCCGATACCGAACAGGCGATTTTCTAACGCCAGCAAAGTCAGAAACAAGGGGATCAGTGTGCGGGCTGATCCCCTTGTTTCTGACTTTTTAGAATTCTTTTGATTGATGAAAGGACTTGAAAGCAAATGAGGCGGGTGCTGGCACTACAACATGTCTGGGATGATCCACCGGGCTACCTGGGCGAAATGTTACACGAACATGGCATTACCTGTGACGTGATCGATATCACAAGCGAAGCTCCCCCCGATCCGGCAGCTTACCAGGCAATAGTTGTTATGGGCGGGCCGCAGCATGTCTATCTTGATGAGCAACAGCCCTACATGAAGCGAGAGATCGCCATGCTAGGCCGCGCGGTCGAGAAAGAGATTCCCACACTTGGCATCTGCCTGGGAGGCCAGTTGCTGGCCCGCGCTCTTGGAGGCAAGGTATACCGGCACAGGCTGACAGAACTGGGCTTCTTTCAGATTCCCCTTACTCAGGCCGGGCAACATGACCCACTTTTCGCCAGTCTGCCGGGCCATCAGCTGGCCTTTCACTGGCACGAAGATGTCTTTGATCTGCCCACCGGCGCGATCCTTTTAGCCAGCAGCGAGAACGCTCCCAACCAGGCTTTTCGCTTTGGCCCTTACGCCTACGGCATACAGTTCCACATCGAACTCAATGCCGAACTGGTGAAAACCTGGCTGCACTTCCCCGCCTTCGCCCAGGAGCTTATCCAGACGCTCGGCAGCGAGAACGCTCCCGAAGTGCTTGAAGAGGAATGGAGCAAACACGCCGCAACCTATCGCGCCCATACACGGATAATGTTTGAAAACTTTCTGCGTATTGCCGAGCTAATCTGAGCCGCCGCACTTACACTTATTTTGGCGGTCCTTGCTTAATGCGTGCCAGCGCCTGCTCTGCTTCTCCGGGATCAGGCAGCACAAACTCAATCCACCAGGTCGCGCCCGCCTCCCTATAAGCCTCAACATGTGCCCGCGCTTTGCCCGAATCGGAGCCATCGCTGTTTCCTCCCGCAGCAAGATCAAAGGGCACGGAGCTTGTACGGTGCTCCTCAATCATCGTTTTGATCGCACGTATGTCTGCCGGTTTGATGTAGCCGTCACTATGCTCGTCAGGCACTTTGGCGGGACAGAAACCATCCCAGCACGCTGCGCGCAAGGCGGGAGCTTTGCGGGGCCAGTAACCGCCTAGCCAGATGGGAATCCTGGGCGTCTGGATTGGCCCTGGACGAAAGGTAATATCGTGTACTTGATAATACGCGCCTTGATAACTGAAAGGCTGCCCACTCATCAAGCCGTTAAGGATCTCCAAACCCTCGTCAAGCATCATGGCCCGCTGCTTCTCGTCCGTGATCTCGCCAAAGTGACAATCCTGGGCATCACCCAGGCCAAAGCCCAGGATCAGGCGCCCATGCGAGAGATGATCGAGCGTGATAGCTTCACGGGCCAGCTTCCAGGGAAGCCGGGAAGGCAACGGCGTCACTGTTATTCCCAGATGTATTCGCTGCGTGCGCAGAGCTATCGCTGTCAGCGCAAGCCAGGGATCATAAGTTGTTCCCTGCGCGCCCCAATAGACGATGTAATCTTCCAGAAAAACCCCATCCCAGCCTTCCTCCTCGGCAATATGCGCATATTCGACTAATCGCTCAACATTGCCATCGATACCCGATAGAGGCAATACTATCCCGTATTTCATCGCACGATTCTCCTCATGCTTTATATGCACTGAATGACTAAACATCTCTCACGAAGAGAATACACGCTACTTCTTGCCATCTTCTGTCATATTTCCAGGAAAATTAGCGCCTATGCCGGGTCTACCTGATCTCGCCCGCAGCCTCTACCAATACCAGATGCTCTTGCAGGCGCTCTCCCAGCAGCGTTTCGAGATAAGGCGTGACACCCCAGAATCGCTTGAGGTCGAGGTACTCGCGAGCGGCGGAGGTGTTTATGCCCTGAGAGCGACGGACGGCGCGAATCATGAGATTTTTGTCGGTGTGTTCTGGCGCGACAAACTCTACTACATCTGTACGATAGCCCAGGATTCGCAGGATTAACGCGCGGAAGGTATCGGTCAGAATATCCCCCAGGCGTTGCTTGAGGATGCCTTCGTGAAAAACGGCCTGCAACGGCGCGACCGCGTGCAATTGCTGCTGCAGGTGATGATGGCAGCAGGGCGCGCAGAGGATTAAGCGGGCCCGGTGCTTGATGCCCTGGAAAAGCGCCTCGTCGGTAGCAGTATCGCAGGCATGCAACGCCAGGACGATATCGGGCGCAGCTGTGGGCTGGTAGTCGATGATCGAGGAGTGCTCGAAGCAGGTCTGGCTGTAGCCAAGCTGCGTGCTCTCAAGCTTATTCTTGCGAATCAGCGTCTCGTTGATATCGATACCCATCAGCCGGGCCGGAATGCCGCGCACATCATTGAGATAGTGATAAGTTGCGAAGGAGAGATAGGCTGAGCCGCAGCCGCAATCGAGGATCTGCACCAGCCTGTCGGGCAAACGCTCCAATTCGCCGGTATGTTCCAGCAGCTTGAGAAACTCGTTGACCTGAGCAAACTTACTGTGCATACCTGGGCGCACGCGGCCCTGTTCGTCCATAACACCGGTCGCCTGCAAAAAAGCGTCGGGGTGCCCTGCTGGCAGCGCGAGTTGCTTGCTGACATCGTGCGCCAGACTGGGAACTTCGCCAGCAGGTACGGCTTTGCTTTTGTGAAGAATCGCTCTGCCTTTTCTCGTAATCTGGAAGAGCTTTTCTCCCGTTGTTGACTGCACAGCGATACTGCTGAAGGGAAGCGCCAGGAGCTCCTCTAGCCTGGCCTCTGCTTCAGACCCGCGATAATTTTTGGTGATATCCTGTCTCTGGCTAAAGTATGAGAATTGCAGGTAGCGCCCGTTCTTGAGTAACACCGGGCGCACCACTACCTGTCGCCAGGGATTGCTCGCTTCGCGCACCCCTGCGGTTTGGGCCTTCCTCTTGAGAATCAGGCAGACAAAGGTGTTCTCGTCCAATACCAGCGATTTTACCTGTGACTTATAATCTTCAGACATGCGTTTATTTTACCACTTTGAAACCTTTCCCTATCTGGACAAAGAAGGTACAATTTTGAAAAAGGATTTAATGTATTCATTCAAAGGAATGCCCGCTCTCGTGTACTCCTGGGCACGAGAGGGTCTTGACAATTTTGTGACACATCCCTCTTTTCTTTTGCTATGAATTTCTGTTATACTCTCAGGCATATATAACATAGTTCCAGGTCGGCTCGCTACTATTATTAAAATGCTAAACAGTATAAAATGTGAGAAGAGTGTGCTAAAATCACAAAACCGCTTAGAGACACAGAACGGTCGTAAGGAGTATTCGACGCTGATGTCGGAAACAACTAAAAATCAACGCAGGTTTCCTCCGGGCAGCCTTTACCGGCATCCCTCTGAGGTCGCCTTAACCTTGCGAGTCCACGCCCACCGCAATACTCCTTCCCCATCTCGTTGCCTCCCTTTTCAAATAGTTGGTTATAGCATCCCCTGCGAACGCCATCCCCAACGCAATGAAGATAGTCTCTTGATTGATTCTTCCAATGGCCTGATGGGGGTGTTCGATGGTGTCGGTGGCAGTGCTGCCGGTGAGATCGCTTCGCAGATTGCCAAACACGCGTCGCGCCAGCACTGGCAAAGCTTCTTTCACCAGTATACCCGAAAACGCCATGCCCGCCATGTTCTGGAAAATTGCGATAAAATTGATCTTTGCATGCAACTTCAGCAGGTGCTCGAATATGCTGACGAGCAGGTACGCACAGAAGGCGCGCACCTGGCGGGCACAACCGATCTGGCAACAACAGTAGCTATGGCCGCGCTCTGCCGCCACGGCAACGACCTGCAAATGTTCTACGCCCATGTAGGAGACAGCCGTATCTACCTTCTGCCCGAACAAGGACCGCTGCGCCGCTTGACTACCGATGATGGCCTGCTGGGACGCCTCGTCGAGAACCAGATGATGAGCGAGGAGGATGCTCGGAGGATTGATCAGGCCATGTACGCCGACGAGCTGAGCGATCTGGAACTGAGCTACTTCCGGCACCGCGGAGGCATTACCCAGGCTCTCGGCGGTCCGCTTCAGCCGCTCATCCATCTTGATTCGACTGCCATTCAACCCGGCGACCGCGTGCTCCTCTGCACTGACGGCATTCACGATAACCTGACTGACGAAGAGATTGAAAAGATCCTGCGCAACACGCCGCGCAACCTGGCCGCCCGTTATCTGGTTGAACACTCGCTGCTGCGTTCGCGCCAGGATCGCCAGGCCACCATCCGCGCCAAACCAGACGATATCACAGCCATTGTCATGACTCGCATCTATTGAGCGCAGACTCAGTGGATCTTAACCTCCAGACGGTTAAAAAGTACCATACATGCCGAGTTGTTTCACGAATAACGATCTCTCGTATGCTATACTGCTATGGGGGAATATTGTGAATCTTGTATGCTCTTTTGAGGAGATGCTGCTCTGGTGAACAAGAAGTTCTGGGGCCTGCTATGCTTATGTATGTTTCTTCCACTAATGGCCGCCTGCGGTCAGCCGGTCCAGCAAATGGTCCGGCACTCTTCTCTTACTAGCGACAGCCTCTACACAGATCAGCAGCCCAGCCCGACACCCCCTCTCTCGATTGCTCAGCAGGCTATAACTCCTACGCCTGTCGGGTCGGGATCTTCTGTCCCAGTTGGACCGGCTCCCTACGGGCCACCCCCGGCGCAGACAGCTCTGGAAACCCAGCTGACCCAGGAGCTTTTCAACCAGATCAACACAGATCGTGCGGCTCTGGGACTCTATCCATACACATGGAACGCCACCCTTGCCGCCGGTGCGCTCTTACATAGCTGGAACATGTACCACTGCGGATTCAGCCATACCTGCCCCAACGGCGAAGATCAATGCACGCGTATCGCCAACGAAGGCTTCGCTGGCTATAGCGATTGCGGAGAGTGCATCGGCCTGGCCGGCCCCTCCAGCCCTCCCTGGAAGAATGTCTATGCCGTCCAGGAAAGTATGATGGCCGAGGGACCCACCGGCTGGCATTACATCCATCTCACCAGCAAGACCCTCCACCGCATCGGCGTCGGCGTCTATGTGGACCCCACCGGGTGGGTCTGGTTTACGGAAGATATGGTAAGCTGAATAGTAACACTGATAATCATTTACTTATACCAACGAGATAGGTAGCACGAGAATGGAGAGACAAACGCATGAAATTCGTTTTTAGAGCTTTCCTTTCCCTTATAGTCTTCTTCTATACTTCGACCGGCGGGCGTATCGGCGGCAAGACGAATGGAGGCGATGTTCTCTTGCTCACAACTACGGGCCGCAAGTCTGGTAAAAAACGTACCGTCCCGCTCATCTATATCATGGACGGCCCGGCGTATGTGATCACTGCCTCGGCAGGCGGCGGAGATAAGAATCCTGGCTGGTTCTTTAATATCCGCAGCAACCCGCGAGCTACCATTCAGGTAAAAGATAAACGCCTTGACGTGGCGGGAGAAGTCGCGGGGTCAGAGAAAAGAGCCGAATTATGGGCTCGGCTAACAGCGGCTCTCCCATTCTATGGCGATTATCAGAAGCGCACCAAACGAGAGATCCCGATGGTAATTTTGCGCCCGGTGAGCGAACCGGCTTAGAAGAAAACGAAGAGAACTTATTGGAGCGGCGAAGATCATACAAATTGGCTGTTGTGTTTGGGAATTGCTTCGGGTAGCATCTCTCCTAGAAGATGTTTACCAGGTTCTTTGCTAAGAGGTCTACCATGTACACCCCGAAACACTTCCGCGAGGATGATCTCTCCGTGCTTCAGGAGCTGATGCGCGATTATAGTTTTGCCACACTGGTCAGTGTGCAGAATGATGGCGTGCCCATTGCGACGCCATTGCCGTTTGTGTATGAGCCGGAGCCGGGGCCATACGGCACACTCAAGGCGCATATGGCCCTGGGCAATCCTCAGTGGCACACGTTCCAGGCAGAACGCGAGGTGCTGGTGATCTTCCAGGGACCGCACGCCTATATCTCCCCCTCGTGGTATGAGGTCGAACTGAGCGTACCCACCTGGAATTATGCCACCGTACACGCCTATGGGAAGCCGCATATCATCGCTGACCAGGCAGAACTTTATGAGCATTTAAAAACGCTTATTGCCATCCATGAATCGCAGTTTGACAATCCCTGGCCGTTCCAGCTTCCGGCAGAGTATGTCGAGCGCTTGATGAAAGGCGTTGTCGGGTTCGAGATCGCTATCACCAGGCTGGAAGGAAAATTCAAGCTGAACCAGAATCGCTCGCTCAATGACCAGCAGCACGTGATCCAGATGTTGAGTTCTGCGACCGCCTCTTCATCGCGCGAGATCGCCGAGTTGATGCAGCAACGACTTACCAAACATGGATAGAGACATATACCCGAAATATCCGAGAGACAACCTTCGCCCACAAAGAGGGAAAGCCAGATTGATCTCCTGATAAAACCCTCAGGCTGTTACTGTGCGTTTCTCTATCGAGTGGTATGGAACTATAAGAAAGTCTTCTTTGCTAGTTCTTCATTATTTCTAGTGAAAACTAAAATGAAGATCATTTACTCGTCAAGGGCTTTAGCTGAACTTACTCCCAAAAAGCGCAAGAGAGGAGAAATACAATTGATATAGCCCTAAAGAATAACAAAACAATTTTTTGTTGCGTTATCAATTCATATTGAAAATTTATTAAATAGAATGATAATAGATCATTAAGAGGGATTAGATTTAATCCCTCTTAACAGCAAATCGGTCCGTCCTCCATCCTATTTCACGCCCGCGCAGTCGTACAGCAGCAGAGAGCCGCCGCGACCGGTCACGGCAGCAGACGATTGCCATTTGCTCGCTGGCACCGTCGCACAGTGTTTTGTCACCCAGCTCGTCAATGCGCTCTGCGCGTTT
>DATGKW010000167.1:0-51497 GCA_035294465.1 Ktedonobacteraceae bacterium
CGCTGTGCGCGGACGAGAGAGACCAGGCAGATATGCGAGATCTACAGCGTCAGGGGATTGCGATTACGTGCATACGGGAGAAACGCGTGCGAAAGTTTCTGCGCTGTCTGTTTGCGCTGGGTACACGCCTACCGCTTCAAGTGGCCTATGACGCGGCTCCCACTCTACGCGCTGCCATCAATGAACAACTCGCGTCCGGGCAGTTCGATGTGCTCCACGTCGAATTTATCCGAGCGCTAGGGGCACTGCCCGACTGGCTTCCCCTGCCTGTGGTCTGGGATGCTGTCGATTGTATCAGCCAGCTCTACGAGCAGGGTGCGCGTTTCGGCACGACGCCTATGTTGCGTTTCATTGGGCATAGAGAGGCGCGCCGCACGCGCGTTTTTGAACTTGAGCAGCTCCAGCGGTTTCGTCACATCCTGGTGACTTCAGAACGTGACCGCCGGGCACTGCTAGCTCTGGCCGGAATCGGTGACAATACGGCAAATGAGAAGAGGCTAGCTGAGATTACTGTGCTTCCCCATGGTGTCGACCAAGAGTATTTTTCTCCGTGGAGCGGAACTCGGGAACCTGAAACGCTGATCTTTACAGGTAAGATGAGCTTTCATGCGAATATAGCAGGTGCCCTTACATTGGTGGAGCATATTCTGCCGCGTATCTGGGAACAGCGGCCAGGCGTTCGGCTGATCATCGCAGGCAGCAACCCACCCGAAACTGTACGCCGGCTTGCTCGCGATCCGCGCATAAAGGTGACAGGCTACGTGCCCGACTTGCGGCCATACCTGGCGCGTGCTCAGGTAGCGGTCATTCCTCTCCCTTACGCGGTAGGGATACAGAACAAAGTACTCGAAGCTCTGGCGTCGGGTATACCAGTGATAGCCAGTTCAAGTGCCTGCGCAGGGTTGCAAGCCGTACCAGGTCGCGATCTACTGCTGGCCAACGAGCCTGGGGAGTTTGCTGCCGCGGTGCTGCGCTTGCTGGATGATCGTCCACTGTGGAACAGACTTGTTGAGAATGGACTGGCATATATTTCTCAACATCACAACTGGACAAACATTTTAGGGCAACTTACAGCAGTTTACGCGCATGCGATAAACGAGGCGGAACTTACAGTTCCAGCGCCTCTGGAAAAGAATGCTCAAACAAAAGGGTAGTATGAGTAGCGTGGATGAATTCTCTGGCTCTTCCGGGGAAGAACTCTTAGAAAAGCTAATCAGATCAGGTGAGCCTGTTCAGGTATCCCTGATACAGAAAATCTCTCGCATGGCCAAGCGAGGGCTTGATATCTTTGGCGCGCTTGTCGGGCTTATTCTGCTGGTACTGTTGCTGCCTATCATCTCTCTGGTGATCTGGTGGGAAGATCGTGGTCCCATCTTTTATAAGCAAGTGCGGGTAGGCCAGAATGGCCGGCCATTCCTCATCTATAAATTTCGCAGCATGATTGTAGATGCCGATGACTATATGGCGCGCCACCCAGAATTGTTGGAAGCATGGAGTAAGGACGGCAAGTTAAAGAGCGATCCGCGTATTACTCGGATCGGGGCCTTTCTGCGTTCTACGAGTCTCGATGAGCTGCCGCAGGTGCTGAATATCCTGCGCGGCGAGATGAGCCTGGTTGGGCCTCGCGCTATTCAATTTTCGGAAAAGGAGCTTTTCGGAGAACTTATTGATCTCAGGCAGTCGGTCAAACCGGGGCTGACCGGCCTCTGGCAGATCAGCGGTCGTTCGATGACTGACTACGAGCAGCGTTGCATTCTTGATTGTATTTATGTAATAGATTGGTCGTTCTGGCTGGATATAGAAATTTTGCTGAGAACCCTCCCTATCGTCACCAATGGTGTCGGAGCCTTTTAAACAAGGATGGTCATTGCTATGCAACTACGGCATTATGCCTGGGTGATCTGGCGTTCACTCTGGCTTATTCTTCTTGTAACGTGCCTCGTCTCCGGGGCAACTTATGCTATTAGCAAATTTTTACTCAAGCCTGTCTATCAAGCAAGCGCATTGATCCAGGTGAACGAGGCAGGAAGTGGTAGTACTGTTTATACCAACCAGGCTCAGGCAGTGACCTATTCGCTCCTTGTCACCAACAATGTTGTTTTGCAGGCGGCCGCGCAGGAGTTGAAAAACGTGACTGTTAATCAACTCCAGGCAGAGGTAAGCGCCTCGCCATTGGATGGTACAAGCATCATCCAGATTCGCGTGCAGGCGAGTGATCCCCAACAGGCAGCTACTATCGCGAATGTTGTGGCTCAAGATTTCATCAACATTCAGGTGACAAAGGTAAGCGCTGACCTGCAGAGCACCCTGCAGCAGCTTACTCCGATGTTGAACACGGCGAAAAACGCCGTGGCATCTGCTCAGGCGCAGCTTAATACCCTCCAGCAGGAACATGCTTCTACTACGACTATTGCTCACCAAACGAGCGTTCTTGAGGATGCCCAGTCAAATTACGATACTCTTTTGTTGAATTATGAACAAACCCAGCAGCAATTGCTTCAAGTGAATAATATTCTCACGCGGATCCAAAGAGCTATTCCTCCGATAGCCCCGATCAGTCCGCGGGCTGGTCTCAACACAGAGGTTGCTGCAGGTTTGAGCCTGCTGCTCGTGCTTGTCCTTGTGCTTGTACGTGACTGGTTAAATGCCTCTATCAGAACGCCAGAAGATGTGGCGCACCTTACTGTGTTGGATCCGCTTGGAAGCGTGCCACTCAGTAAGAAGCCGCTGATCCCATTCGCACCGCAGGAGGCATCCGAGAGAGAGGACGAGGCTATCGAGCAGACCTTCATGATTATGGCTATGAGTTTGGGGGTGCAGCATAAACGGCGATCTGCGGTTCTGGTTACTTCCTTACGACCTGGTGAAGGCACGACTATTACTGCTGCCAACCTATCTATTTCACTTGCCCGTGCAGGCAAACGAGTCTTGCTTATTGATGCGAACCTGCGCCGACCATCGTTGCATAACCTCTTCCGCTGCACCAATAACAAGGGCCTGGTGAATGGCCTTTCTGGGGTTCGTGCGCTGCAGGAAGAAGAGATGTTCACATGGCTTGATCAGTGGTCTACGCCATTGCCTAATCTCTGGCTGCTTCCATCTGGTCCGACAACGGCTCAGTCATCGGTGACGCTCATCTTGACAGAACTGCGAGGTCTGATACCTCGACTGTTAGGACAAAATCGCGATTTCCATAATGCAGGAGGTATCGTGGACTATGTTGTTTTCGATACCTCTAGCCTGAAGGAAGGTGCTGACCCTGTGACGTTGACCGCTTTCACCGATTATACTGTGCTCGTTGTTGAAGCTGGCAAGGAACAGGGCGAAGTTCTGAACAAAGCCGGAGCAATTTTCTACCAGCTTGGCTCTCCTGTATTAGGTGTGGTGGTGAATCGTCAAACTTCCAAACACCGGCCTTATTTCTATGTAGAGGGTGCTCAGCAAACATCTTTCTTCGCGAAAAATTCACTGGCAAAAGCTACGGCCTCGTTGGCTGAACCCCTTTCGCCAGGGGAAGGAGGGGCATCAATGTCTCTGGCTCTCGCGGAGAAGAAGAGCAGACCATTGTCATTTCCGCTTGCTCCTTCTACAATCCTTCCTCCCCGACCAGAGCAATATCGGACCGGAGATTCCAGCTCGCCAGACGTCGAACCATTTACACAAAAATGAACGGAATAATGCAAAACACGCTCTTGAGAAAATGGGCTGATTCGGGGAACCAATCGCCCGCCAGTATAGGGAGATTCGATTTGCCGGCACGCAACTGGCGAGATGTTTTGCTGTGTCTTGGTTTCGTCCTCTTGCTGGCGCTCCTGGTTGTGGCTTGTACGATAAGCCCTTCGCCCTTGCTGGTTGTGGCGGTAGTTGGGGTGCTCTCTATCGCAATAATTGCCGTACTGCGACCATCTGTAGCCCTGTTCCTGGTCTTTGCCGGAGCGGGATTGCCCTCATTGCTGCTACCTGTGCCGGGTCACACGGTGCGCCCAATTGAGGGGGCTCTGCTGCTGTGTGTCCTTGCGGTGATCGTACGGCCCTCGCCCATACGCTTGCGCCTTCCTCACCTGTTGGCGCTTCTGTTTATGGCCATCGCGATTGTCTCGTTCATCCACGTGCCAACGATCTCGACCGATCCCAATGCCTACGCGGCCGACAAGCGGCTTTATGGTTGGCTCTTGATACTCGTTGCCCTTTTTTGTGGGACATTTCTGGTGAAGTATGTAAAGGATCTGTCGTCCTTACTTGTGCTTATCCTGCTCAGCAATATTCCGCTCTATCTCATCTGCCTGGCACAGGTGAGGGGCATTCATCTCTCTCCGCTGCTCCTGGCTGTAGTGCAGGATCCGACACAATTAGGACGCCTGTGGGGGCCATTTGATGGAGCTGCTACGTTTGGTTTATACGTTGTCAATCTCTTCTGTGTTGCCCTGGCCTGCTGGCTTCTCGGCACGCGAAGACGTGATCGCATTGTTGGGGCTGTGATGACGTTCATAACGGGGCTCATGCTCATTGGTTCAGGTACGCGTAGCTCTGCCATCGCGGCTGGCGTTGTCGTCCTGCTTTCGTTTGTCATCGCGCGCCGCTATAAATTGCTTCTAGGCTCTCTTACGCTGACCGGAGCCGGAGTGCTCATTTTTGCTCATAAGATTTTGCCGCTCTTCGCTCATCCCGAAGCATCAATCAGTAATCGTCTCTTTCTCTGGCAAGAAGCACTTAAACTGATAACTGCAAATCCATGGATTGGCATCGGTATGCAGCAGTTTTATGTTTACTATGATCAGTTAATTGTCAACCCGGCGGTACAGCTCAATTCCCGCGGTATCAGCGTCCATAATCAATATCTGGAATGGGCCATGGAGAGTGGAATCTTGTGGTTCATCGTTGGAGCATTATTGCTGATCAGCATACTCTACGTCTGTTGGAAGGGTTATCGTGCCGCTCCCTCTGGGCCGCGTGTGCTCCTGCTGGCTACGGGAATGGCAGTTCTGGCAAATATGATTGGGGCTTTCGTTGATGTGCCTCTGGATAAGCCGGAAGGGTCTGTTTTCCTTTTCTTGCTGGTGGGATTAGCGCTAGGCTCTGTAGAGCAGATTCGCTGGAAGGAGAAGAAGCTCACGTACCAGGCTGTTGCTACCCTGCCATTCGTAGAGTCACGTATACTGAAAACCACACGCGCTAGCGCCACCCCGTCGTCGCCAATATCCGGGCCGTATCGGAACAGGGCGTCTTCGGCGACACGATTCTCGCAAACGGATTCTCTGGGAGATGCTCCTGATGATTCGGCACCGAACACCCAGAAGACAGGCCGCACTGTCTTTCTCCAATTGATATCCTGGGGTATTGCCATTCCCATCATCTTTCCAACGACAGCGCTACTGACGCGCTATCTTGGCCCTGTGCAGTACGGTGAATATACCTTCGCACTCCCATACCTCTCCGTTTTCGCCTTGATCAGTGGCGTTGGCATGGATGCACTCGTTATTCGCCAGTTGAGCAGGCAACCGCGTAAGAGATGGAGCAGCATTCTTAGCTACGCAGCAGGCACCAGACTGTTTTTTACGATACTGGGTATAGGAGCGTCCATGCTGGTGGCGCTGGTGTTGCCGGTAAGCGCTGAAGAGCGGAGTCTGCTTCTTGTTGGAAGTCTTTCACTCATCTTCAGCTTCTCGGTAAATGGCTTGCGTATGGTCTACTCATACGGCTTCCGGTCAGAACAGCGGGTAAGCAGCCTGGCTTTCATTGAGACAACGAACCGTATAATTACCGCCGGTTTAGTGGTGCTTGTTGTTGTGTTGCATTTCTCTCTCTGGTGGGTCTATGTACTCATTGTCTATTCGGACGTACCCTTTTTTATTCTCCAGGTGTGGATCGCCCGGCGGCGCTACGGTTTGCGGATACGCTTTAGCCTGAAGCAAGTTCGTGAGCAGCTCTTTGGAGGTCTGCCACTCCTGAGCTATAATATCATGGTGCTCATTGGGAATCAGGCTGATGTCTTTTTCCTGATGGCGCTGGCCGGGCCACGGAGCGTGGGCATCTATGCCCTGGCGATGCGTGTGACTGATCCCCTGCTTTCCATCGTAGTAGCATACGTCACCGGATTATATCCACTCCTCTGTACTAAATTTGAAGAAGGGCGCAAGCACTTTGCTCCTGTTTACTATGAGGCAACCCGTGTACTGGCACTCGGCATCATTCCGCTCGCAATCGTTGTAAGTGTGGAGGCGAATAAAATTGTGTTGTTGTTAGGCGGGCAAAGCTTCACCTCGGCTGCTATAGCTGTGCAGCTCCTGATGTGGGCTATGGCCGCGACTTTCTTCGGCCAGCTTGCTGTGCGTGCTTGTATGGCTGCGAATAAGGAACGCCGGATTCCATATGTAACGATTGTTTCTGTCGGCGTCAATGCCGTGACAAACCTGGTCTTGATTCCACGCTGGAATATCGCGGGAGCGGGTATAGCAGCACTTGCCAGTGAGTTTATCGCTCTGTGCCTTTTTTCGTTCATGCTCAGACACTATGTGCATCTGCTTTCAACCATCTGGGTGATGTTACGGGTATTTCTTGGGAACCTCCCCGCGCTGGCGTTTTTACTCTGGCAACAACGCTCGCCGCTCATATCACCACTGTTGACCGTACCAATTCTATTTGTGCTACTTATTGCCGGATGTATGGCAACCCGCACGCTCTCGCTGAAGGATGTTCGTATGGTGCAACAGATGCTGTTTAATGAATCAGTTAAAAAATCTTCGGGAGATATCGCGGAGCGGCCAACAATTGTTCATCCCACACTCGCCGATTGGCCAACAGCTATTCTTCCCGCAGCCAGCAGCGACATTGCCGATTATCCAACGCTTATTCTGCCGCGAATTGAGGTATAGGAGGGAGTATGCGTGTAGCAATAGATTTGCTTATAGTGGAGAAAGAAATGGGAGGCATGTTTTTTGCCACTCGTGCATTAATAGAAGGGCTGGCACGCACTGATCATGTCAACGAGTATGTTATTATCACTGCCCGCCCACAAGAGTATCGCAATCTGGCAACCGCGCCGAATATTCGTTTGTATCCGCTAAAACTGCGCTCATGGCGTGGCATTCTGATACGACATCAGTTACTCCTACCGGATGTGCTACGTAAGCTGCAGCCGGATGTATTACACGTACCGGCCTTTGCAGCGCCAATAGGCTGGCATGGACCGCTGGTGCTCACTGTTCATGATCTGGCGTTTCTCCAGGTGTCGGATCAATCGTCGCTTTATGCGCGGCTCTACTGGCAGTATCTGCTGCGTGAGAGTTCGCGGCGTGCGCAGCGTATTATCGCTATCTCCGAGAAAACCTGTAATGAGCTGATTTCCTACTGGGCAATCGAAAGGGAACGCATTCGCCTTATCCATAACGCCTTACGTCCATCGCTATGCTCCGCTGAAGTTTCTCCCCAGGAGATTCAGGAGATACGACAACGCTATGGTGGGCGTTATCTGCTGCATCCTGGACGTATTATGCCGCGCAAGAACGTCGAAAAACTCGTGCAAGCCTTTGAATTGCTGGCGCCGCATTTTGGCGATTTGCACCTGGTGCTGACTGGTGGTGCAGGCTACGGCAGCAAGGAGGTGATAGAACACATTGCTGAATCCGCCTATCGTGAACGGATTCACCAGCTCGGCTGGGTCAGTGATCACGAACTGGCAACTCTCTATAGAGGAGCAAGTGCGCTCGTGTTTCCATCCAAGCACGAAGGTTTCGGCCTTCCCATTGTAGAGGCAATGTTCTGTGGAACACCAGTTGTTGCCAGCCCCGAAGCTGCCAGCATGGAGATTGCCGGCGAGGCGGCGTACCGGGCCGATTGCTCCAACGCATCCACACTTGCCGAAGCGCTTGAGCAGGTACTGAGTAACGAGGAGTTGCGCCTGCGTATGATCCAGCTTGGCCATGTGCAGGCCCAGTCTTTCACTATCGAGAGATGTGCGGAGGCTACCATTCGGGTCTATCGGGAGGCGTTAGGCATTGAGCAGCCGCCTACCCCGCCAGGCGTACCAGACGGATCACCGGTGGAAGTTGATGCGCATCCAACTGTCAGTGTAATTGTGCCGGTTTCACGGATGGAATCAGCCTCCCAAACATTGGCATCGCTCGCCCATCAATCCTACACAGGCGAGGTTGAGATCATTGTTGTAGGGGGAATAGCTAACGAGCTCGCTCAAGACTGGTCTGTCATTTGTATAAGCCTGGGGCAATTTGACACAGCCGGTAAAGCAAGAAATCTTGGTGCAGCGCATGCACGAGGAGAGGTGCTGCTTTTTCTGGATGATGACTGCATTGTTGCAGAGGACTGGATTGAGCGGAATGTTGGTGCGCTCAAGCTGCCGAACATCGGCGTTGTAGGAGCACGCATTTGTGGCAAATCTCGCTCCTTTTTTGCGCGTTGCGTTGATTTTACAAATTTTGGTTACTATTTGCATGGGCATTCTAAAGATGGGCCTGTGGCCTCTGCAAGTATGGGGGTGCGGCGAACAATTTTCCAGTTAGCAGGAGGTTTTGATGAAACGCTCAGTTCGTCCGAGGATATAGATTTTTGTTACCGCGTGCAGAGACATGGCTACCGGACGGTCTACCGACCCGACATTATCGTTTCTCATGATCACCGGCGCGACACCCTGAGCAAGTTTCTGCGTTATAACTATATCCGTGGATTTACTGGGGGATTAACGACGAAGATTCGGCATCGCGATATCAGCCTGAAGAATCGCTTGCTGTATAGCGTGCGTTTCCCATTCGTCTTTCTGCTCTTCCTGCCATTTGTTGCTTTGATGGCAACCGCACAGACCGTGGCGATGAACCTCAGTGAGAACCCGGACATCTTGCTTTTTGCGCCTTTCATTCTTGGGGGAAAGGTTGCTTATGAGTTTGGTATATTTCGCAGAATGACTGCTTGCAAGCAACCGAACGTGCGGAATTCTATCTTCACAGCAAGCAGATTAAAGAATTTGCTGCGAAGCAAAGAAGGATCATAATGGGTAATATCTATCAGCCGGAAGAAATGAATACAATAGAGCACGATGCGCTGAATACTCCTGATCGGCCTGCGTTTACGCCAAAGACAGTAGATTTATCTGCTCCTGTGTCTGAGGAAGCTAGAGGGAAGAAAAAAGGCAGACGCAAGCGTCTCTGGATTATTATCTGTGCTTGTCTTGTTCTGGTCCTTCTACCTACAATTGTCTATGGCTTGAGTTTGTATCAAACATATAGTTCACAATATCACCAGGCTCTCTCTCTTGCCCAGTCAGGGACGCAGCAGTTGCAGAATGCAGAGAAATTGCTCAAAGGCATTACACAAGGTTCCTTCGATCTGGCGAGCATCACGCAGGCTCACCAGGATTTCGCTACGGCCCTGGCCGATTTCGACCAGCTCAAGAGCAGCCTGGAGCAACTGCCCGGGATCGCCAACGATGCCCCAAAATATGGTAGTTTGCTTGCCTCAGCACGACGGATCATTCCGCTAACTATCGAGGTATCTCAGGCAGGAATCATTGGCACCGACGCGCTCAGTATCGTAGTGCCATATTTGCATGAGATCTTAAGTTCCAAAGGGACAGGGATGACCATGCAGGATATCAATACAATCGCGCAGGACATGAATCAGATTCAGGCGCTGCTCGGCACGGCTACAACCCAGATCAATCAACTTCAACCGTCTGATCTGCAAATCGATCCGCGAATTGCCCATGCAGTCGCGACCTTCCGGGCTGAGTTGCCAACGATTCAGACAAGCTTGCAGTCGATCCGTGGAGTGCTGGGTGTTGCTCCAACACTGCTGGGTATTGGTAAGCCCGCATCATATCTGATTGAACAGCTCGACTCGACCGAACTGCGCCCTGGCGGAGGATTCATTGGAGGTTACGGCATAGCCACTTTTTCAGACGGGCGGCTCCAAAGCATTCATATGGAAGACACGTATTTGCTTGATATACCATATTCCAGCGCGGGACATGTAATTCCTTTCCCTGCAAACGATAGCTGGTTTAACCTTGCACCGAGTTGGAGTTTGCGCGATTCGAATCTTGAGCCGGATTTTCCCACAGATGCACGCTATGCCGAACAGATTTACCATACCGAGGGTGGTACGGAGGCGCTTCAGGGGGTGATCGCCATCACTCCAGCATTCATTCAGAATGCTTTGAACATTACTGGGCCAATCTACGTCAGCCAGTACAATGAAACCATCACTGCCCAGAATCTCATCAACAAAATTCATTATTATCAGTTAAAAGAGGATCTGAAAGGGGGCGACAACCCCTCACCTGATGGCCTTTCTTCGTTACGTAAGCACTTCACAGCAGTACTTTTTGAGGATTTCTTCGCACGTGTGCGCCAGGTTGCCTCTGCTGACATGGCAAAGTTCCAGGCGCTCCTGGTCAGCTCACTGCGTACAAAGGATGTCCAGGTGTACATAAACGCCAGCCCGGCAGAGCAGCTTCTGCAAACTGCTCAGGTTGCCTCAAGCGTACAAGCCCCGACAGGTGATACGTTGATGGTGGTTGATGCTAATATTATTGCCAACAAGTCTAATTACTTTATGACGTACACCATGAACGATCAGGTCACGATTGATGCAGCGGGCGATGCTGTGCATCATACAACCCTGACCTACGACTGGCCTTATAATCCGGAGAGCGTGCAAAACAACTACGGTGGTACAACAACTGTCTATCTTGATTATCTGAGAGTGTATGTCCCGAAGGGCAGTGTATTACAGGTGCAGAGCGGGTGGGTCCCTAAGGGGTCGGGCCAGTTCTACGGCCTTCAGGAATGGGCTGGCCTCTTTACTCTGGACTATGGCCATGTCGGTACCGTTTCTCTCACCTGGGTCGTCCACGGAGCCGCTGTACAGGATGCTCATGGCTGGCATTACAACTACCTGATCCAGCGGCAGGCAGGAATTGCATGGAAGGTGAATCTGCAAGTGACTTTTCCTTCCTGTGCTCAGAATATCACCAACAGTGGCTCGGAGCCTCTGAGTGAAAGTGGGGTGTTGCGTGAGTATCTGACAACGAATATACACGTTGGAGAGAGCTATATATGCTGATAAATAGCTATAGTGCAAGTAATGATGGATGAGAGATGCAGCTATCGCTATCGTGAAAGGAAAATATATGCAAGTGACCGGAAATCAGAAGTTGGCCGACGAAAAAGTCGTAAACAAGCAGAATACCTGGCGGGCGCTGCAAACGAAAATACGTAAGAGGCGATTCGAGTTTTTTAAGTCCTTCATCGCCTCTTTTCCTCGTCCGCTTTCTATCCTTGACGTAGGCGGTACGCCGGAGTTTTGGGAGAAGATGGAATTTATCCGAGACGATATAAATGTTGTGATATATAACCTGTCAAGCTTCGAGATCGCCCATCCCAGCCTGAGAAGCGTGATAGGTGATGCCAGAAACATACAAGAATTCAAAGATCAAGAGTTCGATATTGTATTCTCCAATTCGGTCATTGAACACGTAGGCACCTACGAACAACAACGTCAGATGGCTGAAGAAGTGCGGCGGACTGGAAAACGCTATTTTGTGCAGACTCCGAATCGCTTTTTTCCTATAGAACCGCACGTGCTTCTGCCTTTTTTTCAATTTTTTCCTTTTCGCTTCAAGGTATTTATCCTTACTCATTTGAGAAGCCCGTGGGGGTGGAAAATCTCCAGCAGGGAAGAAGCGGTGCAATATGTAAACGAGATCCGACTTCTCACAGAAAAAGAAATGCGTAAGCTTTTTCCAGACGCCAGAATCTACAAAGAGAAATTCCTGGGTTTTACTAAATCCTTCATTGCCTACCGGGGTTGATAATCGCTGTGGGTGAAGCATATCTGTAAAGAGATGCAAATGCCCTTTTCAAGACCAGCAGTGGTGAGAGTCTCTGAACCTGTGCAAGATTGAAGGCTTAAACAAGAAAGAGGAGAAATAGATGTATCGGCGAAAGAAGGTGCTGGTTATTGGACTTGATTGTGCTGCACCAGAGCTGGTGTTTGAGCAGTGGCGCGAAGAATTACCTGCTTTCAGACGAGTAATGGATGATGGTGTCTGGGGCAGACTCGAAAGCTGCATCCCTGCCATTACTGTACCTGCCTGGAGCTCGATGATGTCGAGTAAAGATCCTGGGACGCTAGGCGTTTACGGCTTTCGTAACCGCGGTGATTATTCCTATGAGAAGCAAGTAACGGCGAATGGAAGTGCCATAAAGGTCGACCGTGTGTGGGATATTCTCTCACGCCTGGGAAAAAACGTCATCACAATCGGCGTGCCGCAGACTTATCCTCCCCGGCCTGTGAATGGGATTCAAGTCGGGTGTTTCCTTTCACCTTCCACGAAGAACCCAGCGCGACCCTACACCTCCCCGGCCTCCGCTATGCAAGAAATCGAGGAGGCAGTTGGCGAGTACCTGGTAGATGTTCCTGATTTCCGCACAGATGACAAAGACTACCTGCTGCGCCAGATTTATACAATGACCAGGAAACGCTTTAAGCTCGTGAAAAAATGGCTGGTCGAAAAAGACTGGGATTTCTTTATGTTTGTGGAGATAGGCGTTGACCGCATCCATCACGGCCTCTGGAAATATCACGATCCTACTCACCCTAAATACCAGATCCATCCTGTCTACAATGATAGCATTCGCGCTTATTATCGCTATCTTGATAGCGAAATAGCTCGGATTTTGGACCTGATCAACGAGAAGGAGACAACTGTTTTTATTGTCTCTGATCACGGGGCTAAGAAAATGGATGGCGGTATTTGTGTCAATGAGTGGCTGATCCGCGAAGGATATCTGACACTAAAAGAGCAGCCCTCCGTGCCCACACCTTTCAGTAAGTGCGAGATTGACTGGGGCAAAACGAGGGTCTGGGGCGATGGAGGCTATTACGGGCGCATTTTTCTTAATATCGAGGGACGTGAGCCACAGGGTATTGTTAAGCCTGGTGAAGTTGAGTCACTGCGTAACGAACTCAAAGCAAAATTTGAGGCGTTGGTAGATCCCAACGGCAACAATATTGGCACGCGGGTTTTTAAACCAGAGGAGATTTACCGAGTATCTAATGGCGTACCGCCCGACCTGCTTGTCTACTTTGGAGATCTTGACTGGCGTTCGGTAGGCACTGTGGGATATGGTTCGATCTACACTTTTGAAAATGACACAGGTCCAGATGACTGCAACCATGCACAATTTGGCATGGTGATCAAGCATGATCCTGATGTGCAAGAGGGACCTGGTGGGCGCGAACTCTCCGGATTACAATTGATGGATATGGCTCCAACAATCCTGCAACAGTTTGGCGTGCCCATTCCTGCTGACATGCAGGGAAAGCCTTTTTAGCTAAGGAGCAAATACTATAGAATGGATGTGTCTGATCAAACAATTATTCTTTGGACGAGTGAATTAACATGGGAGCTCTTAGATAAAATACCCGCAGTAGGCGTTTTGCGGTCTGAGAGCGCTACAGTAACAAACCTGGAACCGCTGCCGATTACCGGTCCGCAATCTCAAGCATGGCAGGTGATGAGTGGCCAGAATCCTGGCCAATCGGGCTACTTTGATAGCTGGCTTCCCCGACAGTATATTGTCCAGCCAGTGAGCGAACCCGAAACAATGTTATTGCGCGAGGCGATTACCGCGGCGGGCCGCACAGCCGTATGGGTTGATCTCACAATGGCTGAAGTGCCAGAGTATTTGAAGGCATTGGCTCCATCCGTTAATCGCCTGGTTATTCGCGTAGCCGCTAGCGATGATCTCGCGGCCATAGATCGAGCTGTAGAGGCAGGGCGATCCTGGGCCGGAAGCGATGGCGCATTTTTCCTTTTATCCGACCACCAGACAGCAGCGGTGAAATGCTATGTAAACCTTAATGACGCGTTGCGAGCCCTGGATGTACTGGATGTTTCCGCGCCGAATACTATTAGCTGGGAAGAGACGCTGGCGTATCATGTTGGTCATGGGCAAATCTGGATCAATCTAGCAGGGCGCGAGCCAGAAGGCGTTATTGCTCCTGGAGATGAGTACGATCAGACCTGCCAGGCCCTGGTCCGTTCCTTGCCCGCCAGGCTTCTTGACCCGCAAAGCGGCGAACCTGTGGTTGAGCGGATCTATTGTCGCAACGAGCTATATCAAGGAGATTACCTCTTCCGTGCTCCTGATCTCATAGCCGTTTTGCGACCGGGCTATGCTCCCTCTCCTAAGAGTATCATGTCTGGCCTGGATGGCGCAGCGGTTTGGCCCGTGCCGGCAGGTACGCGTGCCGCCGCCGGGTTGCATCCCATGACAGTGAGCGGACTGGCGCTAGCCGTAGGTGCGCCGTTTGCTCCGGGGCAAGTCGTCGCTCAATCTTCGCTGATAAATATCGCGCCGACTATTTTACATACGTTGCACCTGGCGGTTCCCGCTAACATGAATGGCAATGTGATCGTCGATCTCTTCACATCTGCATTTATGCAGCAGCATCCGGCCCAGCGCACAGATCCTGGTTCTAATCTCTCATCGGAGGATGAGGAAGAGATTCTAGCAAGGTTGAAGAGCCTGGGCTATCTTGGGTAGGAAAGCGCATTTTGGAGCATCATGAGAAATTATTTAACCTGGAAATGCACCTTCTTTCGCTGGATGACTTGCTTTCTTTTAGTGAGCGGTACCTTCCTGGTAGGAGCTTGTGGGGGGGATTTAACACTCCCAACGACCTCTGGGTCGGGGACTCCCTCTGTTTCTTCAACGCCTCTTCCTGTTACAACCTATCATGTCTCAGGTGCGCAGATCCTGGATAATCATGGGCGCGTTTTTATCCCTTATGGGGTCCAGGTAATGGGGCTATTTACTCTTAACTGGCACCAGTCTTTGGGAAGTGATCATCTCGACCTCATTCAGATGAAAAGCGCTCGTAACATCTGGCATGCAAATACAGTGGGCATTCAACTGTCGGCTGAAGATCTATTTGTGGGCACTTCCTACAGTCGAGCATACCTGGCAAAGGTTGATCAGGAGGTGACCTGGGCGCGCGAGGAGGGCATGAATACTCTCTTGATTTTACAGTACGAGGGCGAGGGTATAACGCCTCCGCCACTTCCAACAGAGGGCAGTGTCCAGTTTTGGAACTTCATGTCAGTCCATTATCGGAATGATCCCTGGGTCTTCTTCGATCTGTTTAATGAACCAGTCCATCCGCCTGGACTAACAGAAGCAGAAACCTGGCCAATCTGGCAACATGGGGGAGATGGCTATATAGGCATGCAGGAGCTTGTCAACACGATTCGCGGCAATGGAGCACAGAACCTTATCTTCATTGATGGGCTGGCTGCTGGCGAAGATCTGCAAGGCGTTCCTACGCATCGTGTGAACGGTGACAATATTGTCTACGCCGTACACCCGTATTTTGGGAGCCAGCATCAATCAAAACAGCAATGGAATACCTGGTTTGGGGATGTGGCAGCGACGGCAAATTTTCCTGTCGTGGCTGACGAATGGAACGAGTATCAGTCAACCTCAGCGGAGTGTGTTCTTCAGGCACCTACTCTGGCTCCGCAGTTTCTGGATTATCTCAATACGCTCCATATCGGGCTGATTGCCTGGGCGCTATTCCCTGGCCTGCTTATTCGCGGGTGGAATTATGCTGATCCTACGGCTTTTGATCAGCAAACCTATGAGTGTAATGCTCCATTTCCGAACTATAGTTCCCAGGCACAAGGAGCTGGGCAGTTACTTTTGCACTATTTCGCAACACATGCTTCCTCTGGCTAGGGAGAGGAGTCATGGAAATCTTGCTACTCGTAGTCGCGCGCTTATAGTCCGAAAGCGTACAAGTTGCGATTCCCTGATCCAACGTAGAGTATGCCATTAGCTACTGTCGGTGAGGAAAAGATCCCTCCGTTTGTTTTGTAGGACCAGAGAGGCCGGCAGGAGCTGCCCTGGCAATTCGCGCTGAAGGCATAGAGTTTGCCGTCGTTCGATCCGACATAGACGACTCCGTTGGCTACCGTTGGGGAGGAGTCAACAGTATTGCCTGTAGCGTAGGACCACAAAGGCTGGCAAGCGCTGCGGCAACCAGCATCAAAAGCATAGAGTCTGTCATCATCGGAACCGACATAGACGATCCCGTTGGCTACTGCTGGCGAGGAACGGATACGCTTTCCTGTAGCGTAGGACCACAAAGGTTGGCAGGAACTGCGGCAACCGGCGTCAAAAGCATAGAGTCTGTCATCATCGGAGCCGATATAGACGATCCCGCTGGCTACTGCTGGAGAAGAGTCGATGCCCCCATCTGTTTTATAGGACCACAAAGGCTGACAGGAACTGCGGCAACTGGCGTCAAAAGCATAGAGCTTCTCGCCAAATGTCCCGATATAGACGATCCCGTTGGCTACTGCTGGAGAAGAGTCGATGCCTCCGCTCGTCTTATAAGACCAGAGAGGCTGGCAAGCAACACGGCAACTGGCATCAAAAGCGTAGAGTTTATGATCGTCCGAGCCAATATAGACGATGCCATTGGCTACCGTTGGAGAAGAGTAGATTGGAGCGCCCGTTGTATAGGACCAGAGAGGCTGGCAAGCAGCGCGGCAACTGGCATCAAAAGCATAGAGTTTATGATCGTCCGAGCCAATATAGACGATGCCATTGGCTACTGCTGGAGAAGAGGTAACGTCGGAGCCTACTTTATAGGACCAGAGAGGCTGGCAAGCAGCGCGGCAACTGGCATCAAAAGCATAAAGGTTGCCATCATGCGCGCTGACATAGACGATCCCGTTAGCTACCGCTGGCGCAGAGCTGATAACGTTACTCATTCCATACGTCCAGAGCACTCGTAAATGGGAGAGATTGTCTGGTGAAATGATTTGTTCTACGTTATTCCAGTGTGTATGGGCCGGGTCGAAGCCGAACATAACGCCATTCGTGTTTACCCAGTTCTGATAAGCCGCCGTCGCCGCATCGGCCTGTGCAGTTTGTATAGCTTGGGAGTGGACTATAGCAGTCTCTGTCTCCATGAGAGAGACATTGTTCTGGTTATGTATTATCAGCGCAGGGGTTAGAGCGCTTGCCAGTACTATAAGGATGATGGCTCCCAGTACCAGTAATTGACCTTTTGACCAGCCGTGCCGAGCTCTAGCGGCGCCAACGGAGGGATTGGTCAATCGCTCAGCGTCAGCTCCCCTGGGGTTTAGGAGTGGGGGGGGTTGGGATGGCTCAGTAGTTGGCATGGAGTCAGAAGGAGCCAGGAGTGCTGGCTGGATTGCAGGATACTCTTCCGGGAAAGGAGCGGGTGTGAGAGGATTTGGAATAACAATCTTGCTCGGCTGTGCGGGAAAAGCATCGACGGAACTGGCTTGCTGCGACCCGCTGCGTCTTCCCCCAGTGTCAGGTGCGGCAACTGTTGGGGCATCGAGGGCGGATGCGGCAGGCTCAGATAGAGAGGGTGAGGAGTGCGCTTCCTTTGGCACAGACGGGGCGCTCTCTTCCTCAGAAGCAGGTGAAACCAATTCTGATCTTGGCCAGGAGGGTGTGCGATGCTCCTGTGATTTGCTGATATCTTTCCCAGTGAAATAAAGTGGTGCTGGTTGACTGGCCTGCTGCATAGCTGTCGCAAACGCAGTTACACTGGCAAAGCGCTCCTGGGGATCCTTGGCCAGCGCGTGCAATACCACCTCCTCGACCGCTTCGGGTAGATCTGGGATGTGAGTACGTAGCCTGGCGGGAGGGGTCGAGATGTGCTGGCTCATCAGTTCCCAAGCTGGCCCTGTAAAAGGACGCACACCGCAGAGCCATTCATACGCACAGATTCCTAGCGCGTATTGGTCGCTGGCCGGGCGCGGCTTCCCCTGGATTTGTTCAGGAGCTACGTAAGCAACTGTTCCCGCCATTTGCTGAGTTGTGAAGGAGCGATCTGAGTGTGCAATAGCTGCTACCCCGAAATCGCTGAGCAGCACTTGTCCATCCTGATTCAGAAGCATGTTCTGCGGTTTGACATCGCAGTGGATGAGCCGCTGATCATGGGCATATTGGAGAGCGGAAGCTACCTGCTGAACATAGGAGTTTACCATGTCGAGCGGTACACGCTCGCCAGTCCTGTGCCGCTGACGCAGGGTGCCGTTAGGTGCGTACTGAATCACCAGGAATGGCTCCTTTTTCTCTGAACCGAAATCGAGCAGAGGTACAATATGAGGATGATTAAGCAGGAATAACGTACGTGCTTCGCGCAGGAAATCTTCGAGCACCTCGTCAGAGACCTGCATGGTCAAAATCTTGATAGCGACCAGTGTGTGTTTATAGAGATGTTGAGCCAGGTATACTTCTCCGAAGGTGCCCTGGCCCAACAAGCGCAGCAACTGATAATCATCGATTCTCTGTCCTGTGCGGTCGGCCATAATGACCCTCCTTATGAAGCAGGCAACTGGGGCCCATGCATGTATATCTACGCACTTCGTTGCGTACATTATTGTAGGGATCTTCCAGGAAAAAGTCAAGAAATTTTGAGGCAAAAGATGATCGAAGAGCACCTCGTAGCACGGAAAAGCAGCTATGGGCTGCTTCCTCTCTTACAACAGTTGACCTGCGAGGACTATGCCTCATAAATGGCGATCTTCTGCAACGCAACGAAGAAGATCAGTTCATCAGGCCCCAGGGTTTGGCTCGTTTACGGGCCTTTTGTGCCTCCTGGGAGTTGCCAAGCGCCTCGTGAACTTCTGCCTTAAGAAGCCAGGCGCGGGCATAGCTGCGGTCCAGTTCGGTAGCCTCGTTGAGAGCATCGAGAGCCGCGCGCGTGTGCCCGTGCCGCAGCAGCGCTTCGGCCTTATTGCACCAGGCTACAGCGCTGCGCGGATTAGCCAGCAGCGCGCGCTCATACGCTTCGATTGCTCCAGCATAGTCGCGCAGAGTCGAACGCGCATTGCCCAGGCCATTCCAAGCTTGAAAGCTGTGTTGATCGTAATGAAGAGCCATTTCGTAGGACTCGATGGCATCTTCCGGCATATTCATATCTAACTGCGCGTCGGCCCGGCCGTTCCAGGCGGGGACATAGGACTGGTCGATACTCAGGGCACGCTCGAAATGCACAAGCGATTGTGAAAAGCGCTTGAGACGGTTGAGGGCCAGACCAGCGCTAACCCAGACTACCGGATTTTCGGGATCGATTTCGGTTGCGCGCTGATAGGCGTCGTAAGCGCGTTTATAATTGCCCTGGCTATAGAGGGCCGTGCCCTTGCCGTTCCAGGCATGGAAATTCAGGGGGTCCATGTTCAGCGCGTCCTCATAGGCGTGCAGAGCCTGGGAGTATTGTTGCTGTTTTAGGAACTGGTCGCCTTCCAGGCATTTTTCGCGCACGCTGGAGCTATTCAGTTGACGCACAGCTCGCTGGCGCGCAGACGAATCGCTATGGTGGTCGCTGGCTACCTGGGCTGGCAGAGAGGAGTTCGTGATATGACGCACGTAAGGCGAAGAACTATGAAGCTCTGATGAAGGATTCTGCGGTATGAGGCGGAAAGCTGCGCCGGAACCAGAACGAGTAGCCTGATCGAAGGCATAGACAAACTCCTGCATATCGGAGAAACGATCCTCGGGGCGCGCGGAGAGGGCGCGCAATACGACGGCATCCATAGAGGTAGGCAGCTCCTGGTTAAACAGGGAAGGCGGGCGGACCGGGCCGCCTACAGCATCAAAAGGGTGGTAGCCAGTGAGCATCTCGTAGAGCACGACTCCGCAGCCGAACTGATCGCTGCGCGGGTCTACAATGCCACTGGTCTGTTCTGGAGCCATATAGCCAACCGTTCCACGCACTGTGACCGTTTTGCCGACGCGTGCGCCTGGCTCCAGCGCGCGCGCGATGCCAAAATCGGTGATGATCAGGCGGCGATCCTCCTGGTGAATGAGGATGTTTTCCGGCTTGATATCGCGATGGATCACCGGGCGAGGGCGGGTATGGGCATAAAAGAGCGCCCAGGCCAGTTGGTGAAAGTTCGTGACCGTTTCGGCAGCTAGCAGCGGGCCGTTGACTGTGGCCAGACGGTTGCGTAGAGAACCGGCTGTATAGAGGGGCATGACCAGGAAGACGCTGGGGCCATCTTTGCCGTAATCGAGGATAGGCGCGATATTGGGATGATCAAGGACCGCTGCAATGCGAGCCTCGCGTAAAAAGTGATCCTGCTCGGTGGTGGTAGTTTTGCTCGGCAGGAGGACCTTGATGGCGACCCGGCGAGACAAATGCTGATCGACGCCGCGAAAAACTGCCGCATAGCCCCCCTTACTAACCAGAGCTTCAACCACATAGCGGCCTGCCAGGGCTGTGCCAAGCAATGGGAGAGCACAGGCCCGACAGAAATGATCGTTATCCCGGTTATCAAATCCACAATCAGCCACATCGGCGCAGCGTCGCATGCCACCTCCTCCGCAGGCACTTATGAAGCTACCTGTTTCGCTTCTTCTAAAGAACGTGCCCGTTGTTGACACGTTCTTGCCTCTTCTTGCCGCCCCAATTTTTCCAGCACAATCGCTTTATTATACCAGGCATCGGCCTCTTGCGGGGCGAGCGTGGTCGCCTGGTCAAAGGCAACCAGAGCCGCCTCTATGCGCCCTTGAGCGAAGAGGGCCAGGCCCTTATTATTCCATGCCGCGACATAGTGCGGGTCGAGAGCCAGGGCGCGATCAAAGGCATTCAAGGCTTCCTGGTCACGGCCAAGCTCGTGCAACAGGCTGCCCTTGTTATACCAGGCAGAAACCAGGCCATTATCGCGCTGCAGAGCCTGGTCGTAGGATTCAAGGGCGTCCTCGTACATATGCAGGGCTGCCAGTACATTGCCTCGATTATACCATGCGCTGGCCATTGCCGGGTCAAGGGCCAGCGCCTGATCATAACTGGCCAGCGCCTCTGCATAGCGTTTCAGATCCCGCAGATCGTTAGCTTTATCAAACCAGATGAGCGCATTATCGGGCATAAGTAGCGTTGCCTGCTGGTGAAGTTCCAGGGCGGCCTGAGGTTGCTTCTGGCGGCGCAGGATGTTTCCTTTGGTATCCCAGAGCGCGGCATTGTGCGGGTCGATTCCCAGGGCGTGCTCTACTGCTACCAGCGCTTCATCATACCGTTGCAGGCTAAAAAGAGTGTCTCCCATCGCCTGCCAGACGATCACTTGCTTAGGGTCGAGTACCAGGGCCTGATCGAAAGCTTTCAGCGCCTCGTAGGGTTGTCCCAGTTCTACCAGAGTCATACCGCGACCGCTCCAGGCAAACACATAATTGGGGTCCAGTGTCAGGGCCTGGTCGTAGCAATACATCTCTTCATCAAAACGCCGGAGCTCGTGCAAAACATTCGCCCGTGATATCCAGAGATCAGGATCGGTTGCATGAAGGGAGAGCGCCTGGTTATAAGCCAGCAGGGATTCCTCAAAATGGCCCAGGTGAAAAAGGGCCGCTCCTTTGCCATTCCATGCTTCAATAGAAAGCTCCTCTTCAGCCAGTACCTGTTCATAAGCAGCCAGCGCTTCCTCGTAATGCCCCAACTCATAGGCGTGATCGGCCTTTGCCAGCCAGCGAGATTGTACCGGTTCGACCAGCGATACTTTGGGGAAGGCAGGGGATAAGGGTTCAGCCGGCGCGGGGGTGACCGGGGGATTCTCGGCTGGCTCATTGAAAGGAAATGGGGTGGATGCAAACACCTCTTCGCCTACGCGCACTGTCATGCGCGGGCGAACCGGTGAATTCTCTACCGGCTGTTCTTCCATCACCGATTTTACCAGAAACGCTACCGGCCCGTCCTCGCCAAAATCAGTGACGCAAATACTGCCCGGCTCGTGCAGTGTGCTGGAGAAGGTCATTGCCAGTTCCGCGTCCTGCAAAAATTCCGCCCGCTCTTCAAAGGTAGCCTTGTGTGGGCGCAGCACGCGCACCGTTACGTCCTTTCCTGTATGGCGATCCGTTGCGTTGAGTGTGACAGTTGTACGGTCTTTGGCGCTTAACGCATGAATTTCGTAACGTCCCTGCAACAAAGATCCCGCTATAGGGAGACCACAGTTCGAGCAGAAACGATCTCTCTCCTGGTTTTCGTGCAGACACTCTTCTGTATCCAGGCACATCACCATAAAAACCATCTTCCCTTCCGAACCTGTCAATAGGAGTTCTCTCTGAGTAATTTTACATCCATTCATATAGGTATGATAAGCAATTTGTTAGCATCTCTCCTGTAGATGGTGCGTCCCTCGCGACATACCATGAGGGGCTTCTACAGGGGATTGCCCTGTTGGGCGCGTCCCGCCCGAAAGTTGTTTGTGCCTCAAATCCAGGATAATTTTTGCCAATGTTGTGTCCCGGTCCAGTACACACCCACACGGGCAAGAGTGCCAGCGATCTTCCAGTATTTTCTTGCAGATTTTACCACATCCTGGACAGGTTTGTGAGGTGTATCTGAGGTCCATGAGCACAATGTACACATCCATCCTTGAAAAGCCGCTCCCTTGCGCACGGCTTCAGGGTGTGGTAGTATTTCAACAGGAAAAGAGGCGGATTTTCCCCAGTTTTCCCGAGAGATATCCTTTGTAGTGCTTGTTTTGAGTGTGAGACGAGCAGAAAATTGACATCGGAGTCAAAAGAGCGGTTCACGCCGAACGGTTACGAGCGCGAGTGGATAGGGCGAACCCATTATTTGGAGAAGAATGTCTGCCAGGTTGCCGAAGAAGAGGAGTACAGCTACCAGGCCACTGAGAAGGTTCTCTTCGCTCTCATCCTCTCCCAAGGGGTTATTATCTCTCCCGTCCCATGCCTGCTCCCGTCTTTGGCCTCTGCCAACCACGGGTTGATGCCCTGTTGCCCTACGCAGATTATTATCGTCAATGCAGGAGGTAATTCAAGTAATGGCAAACGAACAAGAGGAGGCCTTCGTCTCTGAAACGCAAATCGCCGTTCACTGGCGAGAAGAAGAGTATTATCAGCCCTCGCCAAAGTTTATTGGACAGGCCAATGCGAGCGATCCAAGTATTTATGAACGTTTTAGTGAAGAGCACTTTCCTGAATGCTTCAGGGAATACGCGGATCTGCTTACCTGGGATCAGTACTGGCATACGACGCTCGACACGAGCAACCCGCCATTCTGGAAATGGTTCGTGGGTGGGAAACTCAATGCCTGCTATAACTGCGTTGATCGGCATCTGGCGACCGACCGCAACAAGGCAGCTTTAATCTGGGTACCTGAGCCGGAATCCGAGGCGACCCTGGCAATCACGTATCAAGAACTGTATATGAGGGTCAATGAGTTTGCCGCATTGCTGCGCGATTTCGGTGGGGTCAAAACGGGCGACCGGGTTACTTTCCACATGCCTATGGTCCCTGAACTGCCTGTGTCTATGCTGGCCTGCGCGCGGCTTGGGGTCATCCATTCCGAGGTTTTTGGAGGCTTCAGTGGAGCAGCCTGCGGAGGTCGTATTGCAGACTCAGGCAGCCGTATCCTGGTGACGATGGATGGGTATTATCGCAATGGAGAGCTGATTGACCACAAGGCCAAAGCCGATGAGGCAGTGAAAGTGGCTCATGAGCAGGGTGTTGAAGTGGAGAAAGTCCTGGTCTGGCGGCGCTATCCAGGTCGCTATTCCTCAAAAACGCCGATGGTTGAAGGCCGGGATTTCTTTGTGGATGATCTGCTAAAGGACTATCGCAGGCAAATCGTCGAGCCTGTCTCTATGCCCTCTGAAGCTCCTCTGTTCCTTATGTATACCAGTGGCACAACCGGCCGGCCCAAGGGCTGTCAGCATAGCACTGGAGGATATCTTTCCTATGTCGCTGGTACCTCAAAGTTTTACCAGGATATTCACCCCAATGATACCTACTGGTGCTTTGCCGATATCGGGTGGATCACCGGGCATTCTTATATCGTTTATGGTCCACTGGCGCTTGGCACAACGAGCGTGATGTACGAAGGTGTTCCGACCTATCCCGATCCTGGCCGTCCCTGGCGCATCGCCGAGCGACTTGGCGTGACCATTTTCCACACCGCTCCAACGACGGTTCGTATGCTGCGCAAGGTTGGAGCCAACGAGCCGGCGAAGTACAACTATCATTTCAAGCACATGACAACCGTGGGAGAGCCGATTGAGCCGGAGGTCTGGCGCTGGTATTACGACGTGATCGGCAAGAAAGAAGCGGTCATCGTCGATACCTGGTGGCAGACCGAAACTGGTGGTTTCCTCTGCACAATTTTGCCCGGTTTGCAGCCGATGAAGCCTGGTAGCGCCGGCCCTGGAGCCCTGGGCATCTATCCTGTGATCTATGATGAAGAGGGGAATGAGATCAAGGCTGGCAGTGGGCGAGCTGGTAACATCTGTATCCGCAATCCCTGGCCGGGCGTTTTTGAGACGATCTGGGGGCAGCCGGAACGCTTCGTGCAAACGTACTACGCGAAGTACTGCAAAAATAAAGAGAGCAAAGACTGGCATGACTGGCCATACTTTGCTGGTGATGGTGCCGTGTTGGCTGCCGATGGCTACTTCCGCATCCTGGGGCGTGTTGACGACGTGATCAACGTGGCCGGCCACCGGCTAGGGACGAAGGAGATTGAATCGGCCTGCCTTACCGTCGAAGAGGTAGCTGAAGCTGCGGCAGTGCCCATGATCGATGAGTTGCGCGGACGAGTTGTTGAGGTGTATGTCTCGCTCAAGCCCGGCTTCAAGCCGAGCAAGGAGATTGAGGAGAAGGTGTCCAAAGCAGTTGAGGATGAGATCGGGAAGATCGCGCGGCCCAAGAATACCTGGATCGTCCCGGATATGCCCAAAACTCGTTCTGGTAAGATCATGCGCCGCGTTCTCGCTTCGATCACCAATTTCGCCGATGTGGGCGATGTCACGACTCTGGCCAACCCGGAAGTAGTGGAAGATGTGCGTCATCTCGTTCAGAGCCAGAAGTTGACGCGCGGCGAAGTTCCGCGTACCCTTACGCAAGAAGAGATTGAGGAAATCAAGCTGTTTGGAAGCGCCGAGTAATCCTGGACGCGCTTGCTTAAAAAAGGGAGGATGCCGGCAATTTCTCGCCGGCATCCTCCCTTTTTCAAGCAAGCACCGCAGGCGCTAGAGGTAACGGCCAGGGACCACTTTTACATGGCCCAGATCTCAAGGTGTCGAGACTTGCCTTTCGAGAAAGTCTGGCGCATAATGGTCAGCAGAAATGCGGTAGAAAAAGTCACTCTGAGAGCTTATAGTGAAGCGATGGAGGCAGTTTCCGCCTGGCAGGATGAGTTTTTTGCTGGTGATCACTTGCCGGAGGGGAAGCGGGTGGAAAGGATTGTCATGGCGAATATTCTACATCTACAGAGCTGCACTATATCGAGAGGAAGCGACACTATGCGAGAAAGCATTTCAGAAAAAGATACAAGAGATGACGGATTGAGCCTGGCGGCGCAAGAAGGAGAGAAGAGCGAGTCGGAGGGGAGTCGGGTGATACGCATTCTGCTGGCCGATGACCATGCCCTGGTACGCGAGGGAACGCGCCGTTTGATTGAGGCGGAGAGCGATCTGAAGGTAGTGGCTGAGGCGTCGAGCGGCGAAGAGGCAATCGCGGCTGTCAAACAATCGCGACCAGATATCGCGATTATGGATATCGCGATGCCGGGGATGAGTGGGATTGAAGCCACCAGAGCTATCAAGGCCGACAGCGCTGAGACCGCTGTGCTGGTGCTCTCGGCGTACGATGACGAGCCGTACCTTGTGGCTTTGCTTGAAGCTGGCGCGGCCGGTTTTTTGCTCAAGAACGTCAATGGCCATGAGCTGGTTGAGGCCATTCGCGCGGTTGCGCGTGGCGAGGCGGTACTCCAACCAGCTTTAAATGAGAAGGTGATGCGCCGGTTTTCCAGCCACTCGGCTCTCTCCCAGCGCCCGGCAGATTTGTTAAGTGAGCGCGAGTTTGATGTACTGCGCCTGGCGGCGCGAGGATTGCCTAATAAAGAGATCGCCCGGCGTATGAATCTAAGTATTCGGACTGTGCATAGCCATCTGGCGAACATTTTTATGAAGATGCGTGTTGGTTCGCGTACCGAAGCCGTTTTGCTCGCTTTACGCCAGGGCATGATTTCCTTGCAGGATACATATGATGATCGGTGACCGGATTCTCTCCTCCCGTTGTGCTAAACCTCTTTTTCTGGTGATGTTATGTGCCGTGATTGTGGGACTGTTTCTCTGGTCCCTGCTTAACTATCATCTTCAGCCAACACAGCCTATTTTTTATGGGAGCCGGGCCATTTATAGCACGCTTCTTCTCGCGGTCATTCTCGCTCTACTTGGGCGCATTTTGCTTTTGCGTATTCTGAAAGTGGAGATTGGGGGCCTGCGTGGTAGTCCGTATCACCACACTAGCGCCTGGCGTCTCCTCTTACTGTTTGATGTAGCAGCTCCCGTGTACTTGGTTGCCGGGGATCTCCTGGGGGTTTCTCCTGCCATTCTCATCGCGCTGGTAACTCAACTCGTTGTCCAGGGGTACACGCTCTGGCGTGGTTTAATTTCCTGGACCAACGCGGCTTATCGTGTAGCCACGACTGGATTATTGGCTCTGATTGCCGCGTCTGTTTTTCAGCATATCAGAGCACTGTTTCCCACCTCACCTCGCTCAGGTACGAGCTACCTGGAGTCCTGGGAGCTGCTGGCTACACTGCTGGCTACTTTCGTGATGATGCTGTTACTGATCCTTATTTCCTTGCCCGTGATCATGCAGTCCAAACATACAAACCTGCCCTCGGCCTTGCGCGAATATGTTCATTCGCCGGTTTGCCGGTTCCAGATTCTGGTCCTGAGCGTGACTCCGCTTCTGCCTGTTGTAGACATCTTTGATAATGTTGTAGCCGAGCTAGCCTGGATCTTTTTCCTGGTCCCTTTGCTGGCTATTTATTATCTGGCGCTGATCAGTACGAAATTGGGCTTGCGTACCGAGGAATTGCAACGTACATTAGGAGACTTGAGTAGCGCTCGTCGTCGGCAGGACGAACTGCGCGATTATGCCTCGCTGGTGACGCGTGTGCAGGAAGAAGAGCGTAAACGCCTGGCTCGTGAATTACATGATGATACAGCCCAGGCTCTCATTGCTCTATCTCGTGGCCTTGATGGATTGGGGCGCGCGGTTGGAAAATTGGAGTTGCCGCAAAAGGATCGGGAATGGCTGGCTAATCTGCAAGATATGGCCGATCATACGCTTGAGAGCGTGCGCAGAGCCTGCCGGGATCTGCGCCCGTCCGTTCTCGACGATCTGGGCTTGCAGGCGGCCCTCGAATGGCTCTGTGATGGCTCCAACAGCCGTGGAGTAGCTTCAAGTTTTATCTGCACGGGCCAGGCCATCAAGACCACTCCCGAAGCCGAGATTGCTATTTTTCGCATCGCTCAAGAAGCGCTCTCCAATGTCTGGCGCCATGCCCGGGCCACGCAGGTTGAGGTAGAGCTTACTTACCTTCCTGATGGACTATGTTTACGTATCCAGGATAATGGATGTGGTTTTCTCTCCGGGCAAACGTTCGATAGCCAGCATGACTCGCAGAGTGGCCTCGGATTGCTTGGAATGCGCGAACGGGCCATGTTAATTGGGGCGGAACTGACAATTGATACGGTACCGGGTCATGGCTGCACTGTGGTTTTGACGTTACCTATTCATCAGAATTAAGTTTTTCCTTTCCTGTCCGCATTTTTGCTGATGTTTTTTCTGGTGAAATAGTGCATGATTCGCTATAGGCAGGATTCACTGACAGTATGCTGTGATGGGATATCCCCTTAGAGGATGATGGCCGGTATACTCAACGTTGGGAACCGGGACCTGGCGCTGAGAGGCAAATTTACCGGTCAGTCAGTCATCTTCTCCTCTTTCATGAGAGGTGCATCTTTGTCTCTCCGTGCGGTGTTCTCTCTAGAGGCATCTGGCAACCCGCCGGGTGGGGATGGATATGTCGGAGCACTGTGCTGTCAGTGGCTGCTTGTCTTTTCTTCTGTGCGTAGTATTTCCTCTCTTGCAAAATGCTTCCCTCGAAAAGGCGCCTGGTGCGCGTGCTATAATGGGTGGGACGAAAGATTGCCCAGGATTCTGCTAAGGATAGAAGTGAAACTTTTTCCTTCCGCAAAAACTTCACCAGAGGATAGAAATGTCAACGTACAATGATGTATTTAAGGCCCGAACCAGATTAGAAGGTGTTCCGGGTTCCGTTACGTATTATAGTCTGAGCGCTCTGGAAGCCAGGGGCGCGCAAAATCTTGATCGCCTGCCATTCACTATCAGGATTTTGCTGGAGAATCTGCTGCGTCACGCGGGCAGCGAGCTTGTGAGCGAGGAAGATGTACTCGCTCTGGCAAACTGGACCCCGGGCCGTGCGGGCCAGTCTGAGGCCGAATACGCGTTTATGCCCGGTCGCGTGCTTTTGCAGGATTTTACCGGTGTTCCGGCTGTAGCCGACCTGGCCGCGATGCGTTCGGCTATGGCACGTATGGGAGGAGATCCTCAAAAGGTCAATCCCCTGGTGCCAGCCGACCTGATCATCGATCACTCCGTCCAGGTTGATCAGTTTGGCTCAACGCTGGCCTTTGCCCGTAATGTGGAACGTGAATATGAGCGCAACAGCGAGCGCTATGGGTTGCTGCGCTGGGGTCAGCAAGCGTTCAGCAATTTCCGTGTTGTGCCTCCCGGCACGGGCATCTGCCATCAGGTCAATCTCGAATATCTTGCCTCAGTGGTCATGACCAGAGAGGAAGATGGGCAGGTTGTGGCTTTTCCTGATACATTGGTAGGCACCGATTCGCATACGACGATGATCAACGGGCTGGGCGTTCTGGGTTGGGGCGTCGGAGGAATCGAGGCTGAGGCCGTGCTGCTGGGCCAGCCGCTCTACTTACTTACTCCCGAAGTTATCGGTGTACGCCTGATCGGCGCACTGCCAGAGGGCGCGACCGCGACCGATCTGGTGCTCACGGTGACGCAGATGCTGCGCAAACGAGGGGTGGTAGGCAAGTTTGTCGAGTTCACCGGCGCTGGCCTGAGCTATCTTTCTCTGGCTGATCGAGCGACGATTTCCAATATGTCGCCCGAATTTGGCGCGACCGCCACGCTTTTCCCTGTAGACGAAGAGACGCTGCGTTACCTGGGTATGACCGGGCGCGACCCGCGCCTGGTGGAGCATTATACGAAAGCGCAGGGTTTGTTCCGCACAGACGATCAGCCTCTTCCGCTATTCGATGATCTGCTGGAGCTTAACCTTGCTACCATTGAGCCAAGCCTGGCTGGCCCGCGTCGTCCCCAGGACCGCGTGCCCATGCAGAATCTGGGCCGTGTGTTCCGTCAGACGTATGCCGACCGCTTTGCCGCAGAGCAGGCCAATGCGACAACAGAGAAATCGGTCGTGCGCTATGCTGGCGAAGGCGGCGGGCATTCTGATCTTGTGACGCAGCACAAGGATCTGGGCAATAACCTGGCCAGTCATGGCAATGGAAGGCGCCACAATGGACATTTGAAGGATGTACCGGTGCAAATGGGCGATGCCCGACTGCATATGACCGATGGATCTGTAGCCATCGCGGCCATTACCAGCTGCACCAACACGTCGAATCCTTCAGTAATGATTGCCGCCGGATTGCTGGCGAAACACGCGGTCGAGCGCGGCCTGACGGTCGAGCCAATCGTCAAAACGAGCCTGGCACCTGGCTCGCGAGCAGTGGTTGATTATCTGGATAATGCTGGCCTCCTGCCGTATCTGGAAGCGTTAAGGTTTCACCTGGTTGGCTTCGGATGCACCACTTGCATCGGTAATAGCGGTCCACTCTCTGATCCTGTAGCACGGGCTGTGCAGGAAAACGATCTTGTAGTGGCGGCTGTACTGAGCGGCAACCGCAACTTTGAGGGGCGCATTCATCCACAGGTGCGCGCCAGTTTCCTGGCTTCGCCGCCATTGGTTGTCGCGTATGCTCTGGCTGGCACCGTCGATATCGATCTGACTGCGGAGCCGCTTGGCACCGATATCAACGGCGAAGCCGTCTACCTGCGCGACATCTGGCCCTCGCAGCAAGAGGTGCAGGAAGTAATGGCGAAGGCTGTGACGCCGGAGGTCTTCAGAAAGAACTATGCTTCGGTGTTTGAGGGCGACGAGCGCTGGCGTTCCCTTTCCAATGCTGGCGGGCAGCTTTTCCAGTGGGACCCGAATTCCACCTATATTCAGGAGCCGCCGTTCTTCCAGGATATGGCTCAGGAACCGGCCCCGATTAAGGATATTCTTGGAGCGCGTGTGCTAGTGATGCTGGACGACTCGATTACTACCGATCATATCTCACCGGCGGGCAGTTTTGGCGCGGCCAGCCCGGCAGGCAAATACCTGCTTGAGCGCGGCGTCGAGCGGCGCGATTTCAACACCTATGGGGCGCGGCGCGGCAATCACGAGGTGATGATTCGTGGTACTTTCGGCAATATTCGCCTGCGCAATCACCTGGTCGAAAGCAAAGAAGGGTACTATACTGTTCATCTGCCCGATGGAGAGGAGACAACCATCTTCGAGGCTTCTGAGCGCTATCGGCAAGAGGGTGTGCCGCTGCTGGTCATCGCCGGCAAAGAATATGGCTCAGGCAGTTCACGCGACTGGGCGGCTAAGGGTCCCCTGCTGTTAGGTGTACGCGCGGTCATTGCCGAAAGCTTCGAGCGCATTCACCGCAGCAACCTGGTAGGCATGGGCATCCTGCCTCTGCAATTCAAACCAGGTGACAGTAAAGAGTCGCTCCGTCTGAGCGGGCGCGAAATCTACGATATTATCGGTATCGAACGCGATCTCAAGCCACGCCGGGAGGTCAGCGTGAAGGTGACACGCGAAGATGGCTCAACCTTCTCGTTCTCGACCATTGCCCGTCTCGATAGCCCGATCGATGTCATCTACTACAAAAATGGCGGCATTCTACCAACTGTTCTGCGCCGATTAATGGGGAATTAGATTTTCGGAGGCTATGAAACCCGCCCCCAGTCCTTTTGCAGGCTGGCCGGCGGGTTCTTTGAGATTGGCTTCAATAACGGCATGATCCAGGTTCCCACCGGTTGTCCTATAGGGATAACCATCAGTGTATTCATAGCGATGCTCAGGATCGTTTTCTGCCAGGGTTAGAAACTTCTCCAGGCTGATTCTTTCGCGCTATTCATTGCGCTCAACTGCCATTGCTTTCTCCTGCTCATTCTGCCAGATACATCAGCGGTTTTCGCTCGCTACTATATCATGTTGTGTGAGGAAGTGTCAGTAGCATACTGCACCACTTTGCCTATTTAATTGATCATTTGCCTTTCTTTAAGTATACTCTTCCGTAGGTAGAGCTACGGTAGACAATTTAGGATTCACCAGCTATTTTGATGCACAGAGATTGCTATCGTGTTAATGCAGTTTTACAGCTTCTACCTATGTTTTACGTGGCTCTCTGATTTTAGCCTGACATCCGACCAATCAAACAGATAGATACGCTCTACCTTTTCTTTTTATGCTTAGCAGGGTTGCGAGGTTTATCTATGGCAAAAGGAAATGGCTATATTGGGAAGCAAATAGGGAATTATCGCGTCACCGCTAAAGTTGCCAGTGGCTCTTTCGGCACGGTTTACCGGGCGCAACATACCATTTTACCGCGTACCGTCGCGATCAAGATTATGCACGCAACCCATCTCAATTCGCAGAGGGAGCGAGATAGTTTTCTGAAAGAGTCGCGCTTGCTGGAGAAGCTCAAACATCTACACATTTTGCCAATCTATGATGTGGGTATCGAGGACGATTCACCCTATATGGTGGCCGAATATGCTGCCAAAGGCTCGCTGCGCACGCTCTTGAAACGTTACGAGCGTCGTCCTGTGCCCCTGGAAGAGGGTTTGCGGATTCTGGCCCAGGTCGGCGAGGCGTTGCAGCACGCGCATCAACAGGGGATTGTCCACCGCGATCTGAAGCCTGAGAATATTCTCTTTAACAGTGATGGCGAGGCGCTGCTGGGCGATTTTGGCATCGCGACCGTTCTGGAGACGGCCAGTATCAAGCACGTTGATGCCAGCGGCACGCCGCCCTATATGGCCCCTGAACAGTTTCAGAATATGATCAGCAAAGAGAGCGATCAATATGCCCTGGGCTGCATCGCCTACGAAATGTTCACCGGCGAGCGCCCTTTCAATGCCTCAGACATCTTCGTCATGTGGCTCTATCATCTGCGCAATACTCCCGTTCCTCCTACGCAGTTAAATCCTCATCTGCCCGTATATATTGAGCAGGCTATTCTTAAAGCTATGGCGAAAAATCGTCATGAACGCCATATCGATGTAAACGAATTTATAAAGGCGATGCTTTCAAGTGGTGCGACTCAGGAGAGCCCTTTCTCGACCAGCCCACAAGATACCGTTGCTTTGCCTGTTCCATCTGGGAATACACGCCACCTGGCAGCCTCGCGGCGAGACAAGGGACAGTGGATTGATGAGGGAAAGATGCGATTCAAAAATAAGTGCTATGAGCAGGCACTGGAAGCGTTTGAGTGCGCAATCGAGGTTGATCCACATTCCGCGTCGGCCTATAACTTTCGCGGGCTGGTGCTGGAAGAGATGGGGAGATTCCACGAAGCTTTACTCTCCTATGAGGCAGCCATTACGCACGATCCCAATTTTCCTGATGCCTGGCGCAATCGCGGCGAAGTGCTGTATCAGCTCAAACGATATGATGAGGCGTTGCAGGTGTTCATACATCTGCAACGCCTGGAGCCGAATAATGCCGCCGATTATAACCGTCGAGGGAACGCACTCTGGCAGCTGGGGCGTTTCCAGGAGGCTCTGGAAGCCTACGAAGAGGCGATTCACCTCAAACCTGGATTAGCGGCGGCACATAACGGACGGGGCAACGCACTGCGCGAGTTGGGGCAACTGGAGGAGTGCCTGAAGGCTTATGAGCGTGCGATCCAGCTTGATGGGCAGGAAGCGATCTTCCAGAATAATTATGCGGTGGCTTTTTATCGCTTGCAGAACTACGAGCGGTGCCTGCTTGCCTGTGAACGCGCGATCTATCTGCGACCCGATTACGCACCCGCGCATCGCAACAAAGGGGACGCACTCTGGCAGTTGAAGCGTTACGATGGCGCGCTTGCGGCCTACGAGAATGCTCTCCAGTCTGATCCCTACGATCCGCTGGCTCACAAAGGTCGCGGTTGTTCGCTCTGGAAGTTGAAGCGTTACGAAGAGGCTTTACAGGCGTATGAAAGCGCATTGAAGCTTGATCCCTCGCTGGCCTTTGTCTACTACGCTAAGGGCTTGAGCCTGTTCGCGCTGAAGCGTTACGAAGAGGCCCTGGCTGCCCACAAACAGGCCATTGATCTGAATTTCGACGATGCCTGTGTTTATAACAGTATAGGCGATACGCTCTACCAACTGGGTGTCTACGGCAAGGCTCTGGAAGCGTATGAACATGCTTTGCAATTACGGGAAGATTATGCGGCGGCCTACTATGGAACTGGCAATGTGTTGTATACGTTGCAGCGTTATACCGAAGCGCTGAATGCCTATGAACTGGCGCTCCAGCTGGAACCAGATTACCTGCCTGTCTATAGCGCCAGAGGGAATGCTCTGCGCAGCCTGGGACGTGTCGAGGAAGCTCTGGAAGCCTACGAACGAGCGCTGGAGGCTGAGATGCAGAATCCTGATCTGTATTATGATTATGGTCTCGCGCTTTTCTTTCTGGAACGCTATCAAGAAAGCTTGCTGGCTTACCGAAAGGCTATCAGTCTCTGTTATGATCAGGTCCGTTTCCATCTGGCGGCCGGCGAGGCGTTATTGCAACTCAAAAATTATAGCGAGAGCCTGATTGCCTTTGAAGCTGCTTGCCAGCTTGATCCTCAGGAGGCGCGGGCCTGTTTAGGCCGGGGGCGCGCGCTCTATCATCTTGAGCGTTATGAAGAATCCTTGAACGCATATGAACAGGCGCTCTGCAACGACGGGCGGCTGACCGAGGCATATCAGGGGCGGGGTGACGCACTCTATCAATTGAAGCGCTATGAAGAGGCTCTGAATGCTTACGAAAGTGCTCTGGCGCTTGATGCGAACTGTGCCCAGGCTTATCGAGGCAAAGGGCACGCCTTGCTTCAACTCAAACGCTATGAAGAGGTCTTACCGGCTTATGAGCAGGCGATTCGGCTGGGGGGAGAAGAGGTCACCATTTATAATGGAATGGGTGATGCGCTCTATCAACTAGAATGGTACGAGGGTGCGCTTGAAGCATTTGAGAGCACTCTACGTCTTGCTTCAGATGAAGGAATCTACTATTTTAAGCGTGGGCAGGCTCTCTATAAGCTGAATCGCAATCAGGAGGCTCTGGAGGCGTACGAACAGGCGCTGGGCCTGGCTCCCAACCACGCTGCTGCGCACGTGGGCCACGGCGATGCCCTGTGGCGTCTCAACCGGGTTGTTGATGCCATCAAAGCCTATGAGCGGGCGCTGGAGCTGGAGCCGGATAATGCTGCGGCTTATAATGGCAAGGGTCGAGCTCTGCTGGATCTGGATCGTAGAGAGGAGGCGCTTGAGGCTTTTGAGCGCGCGCTTGAGCTTGATGGGCAGAATGCCTCGTATTATAACAACAAGGCCCTGGCTCTTTACCGCTTGCAAAACTACACGGAAGCGTTTGCTGCCTACAAAGAGGCTCTCAAGCTCGATCCTGCCAACGCCGATGCCTATAATGGCATGGGCAATATCTATTACTACCGCCAGAACTGGGAAAAGGCTCTGAAAGCGTATGAGCATGCTATCAGTCTAGCCCCGCGCACTTCCTCGTTCTATCGCAACAAGTGTGCTGTGCTGCGTTGGTTAGGGCGTAATGAAGAGGCTGAGCAGGCCGGAGCACAAGCGAATGTACTGGATAGCCTGACGGGCTAGAGAGGGCCCTGTTTTTTGTCATGGCCATTGATCTTTCCTCTTAGCCCTATTCTCCTACATGGGCGTATGGATATCGTAGTTTTGCCCAGGATACCTCATGTGAGGGTATACTAATAATAATCACATACCGGAGGGGTGAGGGCAAAAGGTGCTAATGTGTTGATGGTTGGTCGTTGATGGAGGGGAAAGGCGATGAGTGAAATGGTAGGTACGGTGACGCTGTGGTTGGCGTGGTATAGAGAGCAGGCTGAGAAAGAGCATTCTGGCCGATCGTTACGCTTGAAAATGTTGTACGCGGGTTCGCGAGAAGAGGCGCGGGCAGAAATCCAGCAATGGCTGAAACAGCGTGGGTTGCTGGCAAACAATCTGGAGCGCCTGGAGCCTTCGCCGTATGGACTTCAGTTTCAGCGCCGATAGTTATTCTTCATCCTCTTGATTGACTGCTCATAGCTGCACGGAGGAGTAGCAGCGCAGATGATCCAGCTTTACCGGGGAAGATAGAGGTTGGGCCGGGATGTGCATGCTTTGTGGCTGCGCACTATTGCACTGAAGTAACAGATGCGTCGGGTAGGTAATGGTCTCAAAGCAGTGGCAATGCTATTTAGGGAAAGCCAGCCGGCGGTACTTCTCACGCGACTCGATCCATGCCTCGTCTGACAGCCCCAGCTTCTCGCGCAGCGTTTCGGGAGGAGTGCCAGCGCGCAATTGCTGGACGGCAAAAGTATCGCGTAAAAGTTGCAGTGTGACGCGTTTTGTGATGCCAGCGTCCTTTACCGCTTTTGCCAGGATATAATTGAGATTGCGGTCGGTGCAGGCGAAAAGTTCGCTGGAGGGATGATAGCGGTTGCGGTAGCGTTCTAGAATAGGCACGAACTCTGCGGGAAGGGCCAGGGTGCGCTCGCGGTGCTGCTTGCCTGTGGAGGCGGCAAAGTGGACGGTGATTCGTGGTTGCTGGGGATTTGAAAGGTCGATGTGTTCTAGCTTCAGTCCCATAACCTCTTCCTTCTTCAAGCCAGCGTACAGGACTAGATAAACCAGGCAATGGCAGCGCGGCTCGGTAGCGGCGGCTTCCAGCAGGCGCGAAACCTCATCATCGAAGAGCAACTCTGGCAGAGGAGGCAGAGGCCGCTCAAGCACCAGACTGGCCGAGGGATCTTCGTGAATTATACCCTCACTGCTTAACCAGGAGAAGAAGTTTTTCAGGAACGTCACCCGGCGAGCCATAGTTTTAGGGGCCGGTATGTGTCCCGGCACGCCGAATTTCAGCTTTAATAACCAGTCGGTGAGTTGCTCTTTTGAGATGCGCCCGACAGGCGTATCTCGTCCCACAAAATCGCTGAACATTTTGAGGTCTGAGAGGAAGCAGGTCACGGTGTAGTTGGACTTCCCACGCAATTCCAGTTCCTGCTGATAGGGCAGAGCGCAGGCTGCCAGGCTGGACTGATCAGTAAGTGGGCGAGTGCGCACCAGCGGAGGAAAAGGCGTTTCTCGCGGATTCGGCGGTTCTGTGATCACCAGAGGCGTACCGTTAAAAAGATCCCGCTGCACTACCGTACTCTCGTCTGTTAGAAGCTGTTCGGGTTGACCTGATCGTTGAATATCCTTACGCATAGCGTTCGTCCTGGTTCTCTTGATCGGGGTGACCCTCTCTCTGGGTCCGCCGGTTTGTATTATAGCAGGAGGTAGCAAGGATGTTCAAATGCTCTATTAGTTCTGGATATTCGTTACTTCAACCCTGCTCATTCGTCTCTGAAAAGAGGTCGAAGCTGAAATCATATTTTCTTAGAGGGTAGCTCAGGCTCTTTTACTCATGCAACGAATGCAACGTATCAGGCCCTTTCTTCCGGCCTTTCTGCTTTTCTGGCTGGCTCTGCTGGTACGCATTATATATAACCTCACGGTTGCTCTTAATTATTATCCACTCTATGATTCACTCGCGTACCAGAGCATCGGCTTTAACTTGATCGATGAACATTGTTTCTGTTTGCATCCCTACATTACCACGGTGTATCGTCCTCCGCTCTGGCCGTTCCTGATAGCCGGAATCTCGCTGATTTTTGGCCGTGCCAATATTTATGATCGGCTCTTCCTCTGTTGTATCGATTCGGGTACCTGTGTCTTCATCTATCTGTTTGTGCGCGATCTCTTTAACAAGCGGATTGGTCTGGTCGCGGGCCTGATCGCTTGTATTTATCCTGCTCTCTATATCTATGATGGTTGGATGTATACCGAATCGCTCTTCACGTTTCTGCTGACCGCGACCTGTTATTGTGTCTTTTGTATCCAGCGCGACGAAGGGAAGCGCCGATCGCTCTGGGTTCTTTGTGGAGTGTTACTGGCCCTGCTTTCACTCACGCGGCCAAATGGAATCATTGTGATTGCACTGGTGCTTCTCTGGACGATCTTCCTGGTTTGGCGCAAGCTATTGCGCAAACGTGTGCTCGTCAATGTCGCACTGGCCACGCTGGTTGCTTGCCTGCTGATTGCGCCGTGGACGCTGCGCAACTATCTTGTCTCGCACAGCTTTGTGCCGGTTGCAACAGGCGACGGCACTGTGCTCCTCGGTGCGTATAACGATCAGGTGTTAACCCGGCAGCAAAACCTGGGAGGCTGGATTAACCCGCTACAAACTGATCCGGCGGTGCTTAAGCCTTTCCCGCTTTACACCTGCAATGCGGTGTGCGAAGTGACGCGCGAGGATGTCTCGAAAGACGCGGCCATCCAGTGGATGAAGTCACATCTCAATGCCATGCCAGAGCTGATGCTCTATCATCTGCGCAATTTCTGGACTCCCTATACTCGTGAAGCGGATTTCCCTATGGAGCGCTTTTCGAGCCTGCTGGCGAGCCAGGTTGTGCGAGCCATGAGCGAGACGTTTCCTATCCCAATTATGCTGCTGGCCGCGCTCGGCCTGGTGGTGACGCTGAGGCGATTCTGGCGGGAGTTGTTTTTTGCTTACCTGGTCATTCTCATAACATTGAGTGAAGCGCTGGTCTACTACGGCAGCTCACGCTTTCGCGCACCTATCGAGCCACTACTGATCCTGCTCGCCGCTGGCGCGCTCTGGTGGTTGACTCAGGATGAGCCGGGCACGCTGCGCCGGCGCATGCAGCAACATCGGAGGAAACAGTCACCTGGGGAAAATGAAGTGCTGCTTCTGCATGAAGCAGAGAAAATAGAGAAAACTTCTAAAACCACAAAAGGCACAGCAACACACATTTGATACATGTCTGTTGTTATGCCTTTTGCTTTGTATCGGCAAGATCTACTCGCGAAGTAGGTCTTCGTCAGGTTCTATGAAAGTATCCTCCGCGTCCTCCTCGTATTCCTCAGGATATCCGGCATCGGAGTGAGGGTCCTTCCGAAGTTGGATAGTTGGGTGGAGAAGAGGGAAGGGTTTCAATCCTTCTGGTCCAGCTGGACCCTCCATCTGCGGTTCGTAGGCTGGCGCTCCTTCGCGCACCAACACTTCGTTTTCCCACGCCATCGACTCGAAGCCCAGGCGGCGCAGATCCATGACCATGCCCGGCCAGGTATCTTCAACATCGATTGCCCACCAATCCTGCCCCATCACATTGACAGGTCGAACTCGCAAAGGCCGGTTGAAATCGCCCAGATTAGCCATAAACGCATCGCGTTTCCGTTCGGCTTTTTTCATTGGCATAAGAACCGTCCCTTCTAAATTACGGTAGCTATCCCTTTTCGAGATACCTTCTAGCAATTGTTCTGATGAACTATTCTTTTCCGGCCTCCCTGCAAGGAATGATCTATCGCCATTGCACTGTACTCTAAACTACTGATCCATATCCACATAGAAATCTGGTGCTGATAACAACATACCACAAGATCTGCTCTGTTTGCCAGGGCAAATTGCAAACCATCTCGCTCACAGCGCTGAAAATCTTGCTTCCCCCGCGTGAACATCCAGAAAGACGAATGCAATGAGCCTTTATTTTTTCACTGCGATGAAGAGCCGCTCTTCTTCTATCAAAACTCAACATGAAAAAAGTACTGATGCAAGGCATACCAACACAGGCTCGTGACGAAGCTCACTAATGATCTCTGCGGTATAAGATGCCTCCGGTGGCTGATTTACAAATCTAGTGACGTTGCTGTGATATAATGCAAGCAAGTTCTGAAATAGAGAAGAAACATCGGCTGTGATTACGCAACAAGAACGACTGGGTGCTATTGAGAGACAGCTTCGACGGCTGCAAACCCGCATCGATCAGCTTGAACGGCGAAGCAATCTCTATGGGTGGGCGCGCGTTGGAATTTTTTTTGCGGGCCTTCTTGCCGGACTGTGCATAGCTTTCTTTGTAAGCTGGTGGTTGGGGCTGATCTGCTTTCTCCTGGCTCTGCTGATCTTTAGCATCGTGGCCGTGTATCAGCAGCAGGTGGATCGCAGCATGGCTCGCCATAAGGTCTGGCGGCATCTCAAGGAAACTGAAATTGCGCGGATGCGACTCGATTGGCATTCCATCCCCGACGCATATACGCCGGAGCAGCAAGCTGACCATCCTTTTGAAATTGATCTGGATATCACGGGTAAGCATTCGCTCCATCGCCTGATAAATACCGCCATTTCCAGCGAGGGGACGCAACGTTTGCGCGAATGGCTGCTGACAACCAGGCCCGACCTGAAGACCATCCTGACCCGCCACGCACTGATTCAGGAGCTGACTCCTATGTCGGCCTTTCGCACCAGGTTGACAATGAAGGCAACTCTGGCGGCCAGGAACATTTCCAATCAGTTGAATGGCAAGCGCCTCCTGAACTGGCTAAATGAGCATGAAAAGCCCGCGAATTTGCTTCCTCTGATTCTCCTTTCGCACTGCCTGACAATTTTGTTTTTAATCCTGCTCTTGCTGAGCCTGTTTGGCCAGTTTCCGCCGTACTGGCTGATTGTCTTAATGGGCGAGATCGTTTTTCTGGCTATCAGCAAGGAGAGGCGCAGTGATCTCTTTGAAGACGCCTATTATTTACGCGACTCGTTTGCCCAGATGAACGCGGTTTTTTCTTACCTGGAGAAGTATAGCTATGGCCAGAATCAGCACCTGCGCAAACTCTGCGAGCCTTATTTTAGCGATCCTGCCAGCCGCCCTTCGCTGCTGCTGAAACGCATCCAGCGGATCGCAGCTGGGGCAACCCTGGAGAAAAATGGCCTGGTCTGGCTACTGGTGAATCTGCTCTTTCCCTGGGATTTCTACCTGCTTCTGCGCTTCAATCGAGCGCGAGAACGGATTACCAGGTATCTGCCAGTCTGGTTAGAGACCTGGTTTGAGCTGGAAGCGCTCAATTCGCTGGCAACCTTTGCTTACTTGCATCCTGGGTATGTTTTGCCTTGCGTGCGTGCCGCAGTTGACGAAACTCATCCTTTGCCTTTCTGTGCGCGCGGACTGGGCCATCCACTTTTGCAGGAGGAGAGCAAGGTGGTGAATGATTTTGCCATACAGAGAATTGGCGACATAGGGATTATCACCGGCTCCAACATGGCTGGCAAAAGCACCTTTCTGAGAACGGTGGGGGTGAACCTTTGCCTGGCCTATGCTGGAGCGCCGGTCAATGCGACTGCTTTTGAGACAGCCCTTTTCAAAGTTTTTACCTGCATGAGAATTAGCGATTCGGTCACGGAGGGCTATTCTTATTTCTATGCTGAAGTTCGCCGCCTGCGTGCGTTGCTTGATGAATTGGAGCATTCCGCCGATGGGATGCCGGTCTTTTTCCTGATCGATGAAATTTTCCGCGGAACAAACAACCGCGAGCGGCGCATTGGCAGCGAGTCCTATATCGAGGCGATTTCCGGCAAGAACTGCCTGGGCCTGCTCTCAACACATGACCTGGAGCTGGTGAAACTGGCTGATTTGCTTCCCCAGGTACAGAACTACCATTTTAGGGAAGAGGTAGTTGAGGGCCAGATGATTTTTGATTATATTTTGTGCCCCGGTCCCTGTCCAACGACGAATGCTCTGAGAATCATGCAAATGGAGGGCTTGCCCATCAGGGGGGTAAGCGAGGAGGTCTGACCGCAGGGTCTGCGGGAGACAATCTGAGGGTTTACACCCATGTTGCTCGAATCCGCTCCAATTCGGCGGCGGTTGGGACGGCGGCGGTGCCAGTCATCGCAGTGGTTGAGAGGCTGCCGCAGATGGTACCGCAGCGCAGGGAGTCCAGGAAAGAGTAGCCTCGCATAGTTCCATAGATAAAGCCTGCGTCGAAAGCGTCACCGGCCCCGGTGGTGTCTACGACCCTTTCAACAGGCAGAGCTGGGCAACGCACCAGCTGATTATCCCGGCAGGCAATAACGCCATCTGCTCCAACTTTAACGATGGAGGTTGGTCCCCATTGTGCCAGAGCTTGTGCTGCCTGCGCGGGATCTTGCCGTCCGGTGATCATAGTTGCTTCAGCCTCGTTGGGCATAAAGTAGTGGCCGGAGCGCACCAGTTCGGCGAGCCGGTCCCCACTAAGCGTGTTCAGTGTCCAGCCAGCATCAAGAAAAATTGTTGCTTTACGCCGCCTCAGCGTAGCCAGAACGGGGAGCACCCTGGGATAGATATAGAGAAAAGCGGCCTCGCAGGTAGTATTTTCCAGCGCTCCCAACATATCCGGCGCGAAACCGTGAACCACTGCCTCGCTGTCTGTATGCTGCTCTACAGAGAAAATCTCATCCGCCGGTTCCTGGCTGTCATCGGTGTAAGAGACAAATCCCCGCTCTCCCTGATAGGGTAGGCAGATACTGACGGACCGCAGCGGATAGTCGCGCACAAAGATCAGCTCGCGGCTGATGCCGGCTCGCTCAATCTCTTCGAGAATGTAGCGGCTGAAAAAATCATTTCCCACTTCGCAGAGCAGGCCGACGTTCAATCCCAGGCGACTGAGCGTTGCTGCTGTATTGAAGATTGCTCCCACACTCATAGCGAACCCGGAGACATACATTTCCTGGCCCAGAACGGGCCAGTGAGGCAAGCCGCTAAAAACGAGGTCAACGCAGGGAGAGCCAATTACCAGGACATCAAAGTGCGTTTGTGCCAAAGGTTGTGATCCTCTTAGTCTAGCTGAAACTACAATGCATATGCTAGAGTAAGCCTCTCCTGGCTGTCAAGTGTATTCAGGAAGGTTTCACAGGATCAGAATTTGAAAAATAGGATCAACGCAATCGTCACGATATGAAGGAACTGATCCAGCCAGATCGGGCCGATGATCTTATAGCGAGCTTTGAGAGGATCGACCAGAAAATGTGTTATAAAAAGTATAAAAGTAGCTAAAGGGGTAGAGCGGGCAAAAATCACAAAGACCGCCGTATAGGTGGCAGCGTGGTAAAAATTGACTTCCCAACTTCTCCCTTTCTCCATACTCATCCAGGCGCTTTGAAAGGCAAAATCCCCGATAAAGTGACAGGCTAGCCAGATAAGCAAGACCTGTAGGGAAATTCCGAAGATAACCGGCATAAGTTTTTCCCCCCGAAAGGCTTGATCTCTGAGGGTAGTTTAGGTGTTCTCCTGTTGCTGAACAATGAGCCAGGTCTCCCTTGCCCTGTGAGCTACTTCACAGGGCAAGGCTGCTGTTTCGGGGAGCGTGCAATCCCGTGTCTGCCTGTGGTTGGTCTGTACATGGGAGAGTAGTTCGCTGCGTCTACGAGCGTGGAATTCAATTGACGATTTTGCCTATTCTTGCTATGCTTATCTCGCCCGTCAATCCTGGGAAGAGCCAGGGCGCCGCGCTCAGGCTCTTTTTTGATCCGCTTCAGGGGCGTTGCTATAGTGTGGCGGGTTTGTCTGTCTGGAGGATGCCAAATGCGCGCCGAAATTCTCTCGTGTGGCACAGAACTTTTACTGGGACATATCTCTGATACCAATGCGACCTTTTTAGCTCAAAGTCTCTCTTCTCTAGGAATTGATCTCTATTTTGTCTCGCAGGTGGGCGATAATCTGGGCAGAATTGTCGAGACGCTGCGCCGGGCCTGGGAACGCTCTGATCTGATTGTAATGACTGGCGGGTTGGGGCCAACCGAAGATGACCTGGCCCGCGAGTCTATCAGCACGTTATTGGGTGAGACGATGCAGATGGATCCGCAGTTGGAGGCCAATCTGCGTGAGAATTTTGCCTCGCGTCACATGGCCATGCCAGAACGTAATCTCAAGCAGGCTACCGTGATTCCCTCGGCGCGTGTGCTGCCCAATCCGCGTGGCACCGCCCCCGGCTGGTTTGTTGAGAAAGATGGGCGTATCATTGTCGCCATGCCCGGCGTGCCGCGCGAAATGTACCGGATGTGGGAAGAGGAGGCAGTGCCCCGGCTGGCAGCCTATACCGGCGGCTCGATTTTCACGAGGCTGCTGCGCGTCTGGGGCTTGGGTGAATCGACGGTGGAGGAGCGGCTGGACCCGGTCCTGCATACTACCAATCCTACTCTTGCTACCTATGCCAAGTCCGATGCAGTCGATGTGCGCGTGACTGCTAAGGCAGAGAGCCGCACCCGCGCCGAGGAAATGGTCGCGGAGATGGAAACACGTGTACGCCAGTTGCTGGGCCATCACATTTTCGGTACCGATAAAGATACCTTGCAAAGCGTCATCGGCACCTTGCTCAGCACCTGTCAGCGATCGCTGGCAGTGATGGAAACATTCACCAGCGGCCTGCTGGCCAGCACCATTACCAGCCATCCTGGCAGCTCGCACTACTTTATGGGCGGCATCGTAGCCTGGAATCCTGAGCTACAAATCCAGATGGGCGTGCCGCGAGAAACGGTTGAGCAGTTTGGCGCGATCAGTCCTGAGACTGCACGTGCTATGGCCGGCGCGATACGCCAACGTTTCGGGGTCGATTATGGTCTCGGCGTAACGGGCGTAGCTGGGCCTGAGCAGCAGGAAGGGAAACCGGCGGGTACTATATATGTTGCCATTGCGGGTCCTCATGGCATTGTTGATGGACAGGGCCCCGGCTGGCGGGCAAGCCGCGAGGACCAGAGGCGCCTGGCGACTCTGGCCGCGTTGAATCTCCTGCGCCTGCATCTGGAGGGGTTGAAATAGGACTTTTCTAGATCCGACTCTGGTTTTCGCTTGCCAGAACTGTCGGGCGGGTGGTATGATCGGCGCGGAATACGAATCTAGTCAGGAAAGACAGAAAAGGGAAGAGTAGGTACCTATTCTTCCCCTGGAAGTGCCTATGAAAATACCTCGCCCTGATATAACACAGCTTTCCCGCAAAAAACGCGCCGGTCATACGAAGTCAGCGCGGTCGCGTTTTCGTCTCAATCGCGCTTCACCGCTCTTGAAGCTTCTGGCTGTTCTGGGGCCGGGCCTGATCGCGGCGAACGCGGGCAATGACGCGGGCGGCGTCGCCACCTATTCGTCTGCCGGTGCCAGCTATGGTTACAACTTGCTGTGGGCGCTGGCCATTACCATGGTTTTTGTTGGCGTCGCGCAGGAAATATGTGCTCGTCTGGGGGCGGTGACCGGCAAGGGGCTGAGCGATCTGATTCGTGAGCAATTCGGAGTACGTTGGACGGCGCTCGCTATGCTCGCCCTGCTCATTGCCAATACAGGAGTGACAATCTCTGAATTTATTGGTATCGCGGCCAGCGTGCAGGTTCTTGCCAACGATCCTCATACTCCGCTTATCTATCTTGTGGTGCCTGTGTGTGGTTTCATGCTCTGGTGGCTGGTGATCAAGGGCAGCTATCGGCGCGTCGAGAAGATTTTTATCCTGATTTCCCTGGGATTCCTGGCCTACATTCCTGCAGCTTTTGCCGCACACCCCGATTGGCACCAGGTCTTTAAACAGACAGTTGTTCCGCAGCTTAATATGGACGCCAACTACTGGCCTACGGCTGCTGCTCTGGTTGGCACAACGCTCAGTCCCTATATGCTTTTTTATATCCAATCGGCGGTGGCAGATAAGGGCATTCACGCAGGCGAGTACATTTATGAGCAGATAGACGTCTATAGTAGCACGATCTTCTCGAACATCATTTCGGCCTTTATGATTATTGCGACCGGAGCGACTCTCTTTTTCTCTCATCAGGCAGTCACTACTGCTGCCGATGCTGCTTTTGCCTTGCGCGCCTTTGCCGGTCAGTATGCCTCGCTTCTGTTCGGACTTGGCCTGTTTGGCGCGTCATTGCTTGCCGGAGCAGTCTTGCCTCTGACGACTGCATATGGTATTTGTGAAGCCTTCGGCTTCGAGCGTGGAGTATCGCGCAGCTTTAAAGAGGCGCCGGTTTTTCAGAGCATTTTCACAGGTCTGATTATCCTGGGTGTTCTGGTTGCTCTGATCCCTGGTTTGCCGTTTATCCAGGTCTTGATTGTGCTTCAGGATGTGAATGCCATGATGATGCCGATCTTACTGGTATTTATCATTCTCCTGGTCAACAATCGGCGTCTGATGGGCCGCCGGGTGAATGGAGTCGTTTTTAATGTTCTGGCCTGGATTACAACAATATCGGTCTCTGTTCTGGTCGTCCTGTGGTTGCTCAATGCTCTGTTCGGCTTGCCTCTTTAACTTTTGCCTGTTCATTGCTTGCCAATAGGGCAATTCTCCTTCTTGTTGGGCTTAACCTGATTTGTGTGTGCTATAATAGAGACACGTTTTGCGTTCGTTAAGTCAGAATTGAGGCGCTACATGTCCAGAAATCCAGAAGGCTTTTCCGACTATAGTTTCTCGGAATATTCGCAGCCCACGCCCCCTGAAAAAGTCGATTATGCCGATCCACGCTTCTATCAAGACAGGCCTGTGCCTCAATCAGTCTCATCCCAAAAGATCGATTATGCTGACCCGCGTTTCTACCAGGATGGGCACGCGCAGATAACATCTGGCTTCGAACAGTATGCAGCCTCTGCTAGTGCTGATGGGCCGCTGCAAATGAGTGAATATAAGGGTCCGGCCAGCCTGGAACACTATACAGTTGATGTGGGGGCTGAGCAACGGGAGGCCGCGAAAAATGGCAGCGTGAATACAACGAACCAGCAGAAAAAGCGCCTGGCCGGGCTGAGCGGGACAGCGGCAGTTATTCTGGGAATTGTGCTGAAATTTGGCTTGGCAAGCATTAGCGCGCTCGTTTCGGTGGTCGTTTACGCGCAGCTCTTTGGCTGGAGCTTTGCGATTGGCCTAGTGGCGCTGCTCTTTATCCACGAGTCGGGTCATGCCGTTGTGATGAAGCTCAAGGGAATCCCGATTGGCGCGATGGTGTTCATTCCAATGCTGGGGGCGGCGGTTGTGATGCGCCGCGCGCCCAGGGGGGCCAGAGATGAGGCTGAGGTAGGCATCGCTGGCCCTGTGGCGGGCGCTCTGGCCTCTCTGGTTTGTCTCCTCATTGCGCTCGCTTTGCCTACGTCGCCGGGCATCTGGGCGGCGCTGGCCTACTTCGGTTTCTTCTTGAATCTGCTCAACCTGATCCCGGTCTTGCCGTTGGATGGCGGGCGCGTCCTGGCCGCAGTGGACCGGCGCGTCTGGCTCGCCGGCTTTGTGGGTCTGGTGGCCGTTGAGATCTGGCAATGGGCCGCTGGCAATTTCTCGATCTGGCTGCTCATTTTTATCATTCTAGCCGCTACCCAGTTCTGGACGCGAGGTGGCCCGGATACCCCGGAGGCCCAGGCGTACTATGCTGTGCCCTGGAGTGAGCGGGTGATCATCGGACTGGCCTACTTCGGCCTGATTGCTGCTCTGATTCTGGGTATGGCGGCTGCTCATGGCCTGATGGTTTTTGGACCGCTGGGTGGTTTTTAGATCGGGAGATTAGCTTCTCACCTCGACTCCGGCCAACTGCTCCAGTACTTTCACCACGGAGGTATAGTCCTCGCGCCCATAGCCGGAGGCGCGGGCCATTTCATATATCTGGCGCGCCAGGGCAGTCACAGGCACTGTGGTCGAGTTCTCTGCCGCCAGTTCCAGGGCCAGCCCCAGGTCTTTGTGCAGGAGATCGGTCATAAAGCCTGGCTGGAAATTCCCCTTGAACGCGCGAAGAGGAAACTGGTTGGCAAGCTGCCAGCTTCCGCCTGTGCTTACCCCGATGACCTTCGCCATCGTTTCCACATCAGCTCCTGCCTTAACACCTAGCACGAATGCTTCGGCGATAGCCGCCGCGATTGCTCCGGTCAGCATGTTGTTGACGAGCTTGACGATTTCACCCGCGCCCTGTGGTCCAACGTAGAAAATATTTTTACCCATGGCCTCAAGTGCCGGGCGCGCCTGCTCAAGAATCTCTTGATCGCCTCCAACCATGATGCTTAGGGTGCCGTTGATTGCACCCTGCGAGCCGCCACTGACCGGCGCATCCAGGAAATGTACGCCCTTTGTTGCGGCCAGCTCGCCCAGCTTGCGGCTCATCGCAGGGGCGATAGTGCTCATATCAATGATAATCAGACCTCTACGTGCGCCTGCAAGAATGCCCTGCTCGCCCGTAACGACCTCCTCGACCTGGGGCGAGTTGGGCAGCATGGTAATCACGATATCCGAGACCATAGCTACGGCGCGCGGCGATGGTGCCTGTTTTGCGCCCGCCTGCAAAACTTCCTGCACTTCCGCTTTCTCAGGATGGCGTGCGAAAATGGTCACATGATGCCCTGCTTTGAGCAGGTTGAGTGTCATTGGGCGTCCCATGACGCCGATACCGATAAAACCGATCTGCATGGTACTATTTTGTCCTTTTCTGATCTGTTTTTTCTACTTACTTGGTGGATATCAATCCGCTTGTATCCTCGCTTCCCCTAAATGGGATGTCGTTTCTTAGAGCTTTATAGAGTAGCTTATCAGATCTATTAACTGTCAATTTGGCTGTCAAGAAAGTAGGCTGATTGAGCCTCTGTAGCCCTTGCTCCGGGCGCTACGAATACGATGCAAGGGCGCGATCAACCGCCTCCCTCCCAAATTCATGAACGAGCGTATGGTAGATCCCCATTAGAGCACCTCCGCCCCAAGGCTCATGGGTGAACACGAATTCACATACTTTTTCAAGAGTAAAAGGTACAGCAATGAGCTTTTTGTTTTCCATTTTGTCTTTTACTCCTATTTGCCAGTTTTTCATAATCTCATGGGCGGTCTTTGGCGATTTTATCAATCCGCGTAGCCCGCACATGAAATATTCTGTATCCAGTCCTAAGCCAAGAAAAAGGATATCAGACACAAAAAAGTCATTATTTTCAATTAGACCTAATTCCTCAAAGAGACCACGGCATGCACAACGATAGACATCCGGTGCATCACTGATCGTACCTCTGTCCAGGGGTCTACTTAACCCCTCTTCAACGGATGTCATGAAATATCTAGGGCGTACCCCCAGATTTCCCTCTCTCTGAGCAAATAAAATATACCCATCAGCAGTGAGAAGAGATAAGCCAACTCCAAAGGGGATCGGAAGAAAGGGAAAGGGAGTTTCCCAATCGTATCCTGAAATATACTTTTCCCGAAAAGTATACTCTTTCATGCATCTATTCTTCGCTAAAACAGTATAATAATCGGTTGGATGAAACCACAAGCTTAATTTCATATGTTCGTGAAAGGGATCTCTACTCAGCAGATATTTGGCAAGATGATAGATTTCTCCGTTCCATTGGAAAGACTTCCCGTCTATCTCGTTTTGTGCTTGCTCTTTTTCTATTGTTTCCCTCATTTGTTCTATTTCTTCATAAAATCTTATTGGACGCGAATCATAGAAAGAGCGAATATTCTGCGGAGAGTACGTCTCTATTCCATTTCCATCAAGTACTACCAAAGCAGTTTCAAGTTTCCCAAAAGAGAAAAAACCGCTGCTCTCCAAAATAGGGAGAGGGCTTTCATTATCCATTATACGACGCCTTAACTCCAGTTTTTTCAACATGTTAGGCTTTTCAATAAAGCCTAACTCTACTGCATCTTTTTGAAAAAGGTTGCAAAGTTTCTCTTGATAGCTATGCTCAGGTTTCCTCTCACCAATTTCCCATCGGCTGATCGTACTTGCATCAGGAGCACCTATAAGTTCTGCCAGTTTGCTTTGAGACCATCCCCGTTTCTCACGCTCGTATCGAAGAGAGTTATTAGGTTGCTTTAGCTTCCTGTCCTGCTGCATTTCCAGTGTATCCTCTTCTCCATAATTCCAACTTTCTCGACTTGAATATATACCGTCTATCCATCAAGATCAGTGAATGAGGCAGCAAGTTGACCGAATGCGTCTTCTACCATCGGACGCCCAAATTCGTGGACCAAAGCAAAGTAAAGCGTGGGGCCAGGGGCAAAAGGCTGATGAGAGTAAGCAAAAGAAATAACATCCTTTGGTGTAAAAGGGACCGGAAAAAGTTGCTGATTTTCAAATTTATCCCTTGCTCCATTATCCCAAAAGAACAATAGTCTCTCTATGCTCTTTTTCACCTTAACCATGCCAGTTAGCCCACGAAGAGCGTATCGAGTATCCACACCAAAGCTTAAAAAAACGATATCAGAAGCAGAAAAATCGACAGCTTCATAGAGACCCAATTCTTCCGAAAGCCCGCGACAAGCACAACGATAGACATCCGGTGCTTCTCCATTCGTGCCGCGATCAATTGGTCTGCTTAATCCCTCCACAACGCTAGTTTCATATATCTTGGGGCGACTTCCCACGTTTTTACCCCTCTGGGTAAAGACTGTATAGCCATCAGAAGTAATCACTGCAAGAGAAACCCCGAAAGAATTGGAGAAATATGGAACAGTTTCATACCAATCAACATTAGAGAGGTACTTTTCTCGCAGTTCTGGCTCTTTTAAGCTCATATTCGTGGCGAGGAACGTGTAGTAATCCGATGGACGAAACCACAGGTCAAGGGTCATATCTTCATTAGTCGGTTCACGCCCGATTACGAACCGATCAAGAGCGTATATCTCACCATTCCAGAAAGATGGTAAACCTCGCTCTTTTTTTTGCTCTTGCTCTTGCCGAATTTGAGTTCTTCTGGCCTGTAAGCTCTCAGGAAGTTCTTCAGCAAAAGGAATGTAGTGAGAGCGAATATATTGTGGCAGATATATACCTCGGCCATCTCCGTCGAGGGTTCTCCAGGTTGTTTTCAACCTCCCAAAGGAAAAGCATCCATCTCTCTCTTTCCCCTTAAGAAAATTAGGTTGTTGGTCCATGCTGTTATTGCTTTCTAATATTCTTTCATTCATTTTGAGCAAGCCTAGCTCTTCCGGCGTTTTTGAAAGGCACTCACAAAGCCTCTGGATGCTATCAATCCGAATGGACTCCCCTCTTTCTGCCCTCTCGACTGTGGTAAGCGATATCCCAGCAAAGTCTGCTAGCTGCTGTTGCGACCACCCACGGCGGCGTCTCTCTGTGCGTAGAAAGATGTTGCGCATGTTCTGAAAGTCTCCATGCACTTATCCGATTAGTCCGCTTGCTTCTTCTTTAGCGGTCCTTTCGGCCCAGGTTTGTGAGGGCTGGTAGTATACTTTTCTATCGAATCTGCATAGACAAATCTATCACGTCCCAGCCGAAAGCCCTCCAATTGTCCAGTCCTAAGTAATCGAGCTATATGAGCAGCACTTAACCCAAACTGTTCTGCTGCTTGAGTCGTGGAAAGGTATTTCCTGTTTACATCTACTTTATCGAGCATAACGACGCCTCAAAAAAAAGTGTGTTCCTGGAAACATTATAGCACAAGCGCGACCCATCTTTGCTTCTTTCCGCAGCCCTTGACAATCATGTCATATGACAATATAATGTTATCAATAAGATATTATATTTTCATAGAAACAAAAAATCTTGTGTGTCCCGTCAATTCCGACGAATATTTATCCGTCAGAGCTGACGGATAAATGATGGGTAAAAGACGGATAATTGAAGCATTGCTAACTTACTGGCGCTGCATAATGCTTGCAGCGGAAGCACAAAAGCGAACAAACGCCAACAATTTTGCTTGAAAGGCAGGTACGCATGAAAAAGAGGGAGCCAAAGCGCGAGGTTCTGGCCGTTCCCTGCTTGCTGACCGTGAGTGAGGTCGCGGCCCAACTAAGCGTGCATCGTGCCACAGTGTACGACTACATTCGTAACGCAGGCTTGCCGATTGTGCGCTTGAACCCACATGCCATCCGCATCGACGCAACTGACCTGGCCGCCTGGGTCAATGAACGAAAAGAGGCTTCGTAGTGCGAAGAAGATGCTGGCTCAGGTGTGCTAACCACCTGGCCAGCGCAGTTTGAGTAACGACCCGTAAAAGGCGCCTCATTTCCGTGTGGCCATCATGCCACATCAGCAACGGGGCGTCAAGCAAGCAACGCAAAGCAACACACAGAAAGGACCAATTGCATATGATACAGCGAACTGAGATGAAGCAATGCGCCAGTCTCGCCATTCACGGACTTACGAGGTTCGTTACGCGCGGTATGAGATCCAGGCCAGGCGCGCACAGTACGACACAGTACGACAAAGAGAGGGAACTGCTCCACTTGCAGCGTTCTGGCGTGATGGAACATGGCCTGACGCAAGGCGATGAGCCAGAGCCAGACGAACCAACGACCAGAGCACTGGTTGAGGCCATCCTGGCCCCGCTACCAGAGCGGTACTTGCCGATCACCTTTGAACGGCACGACGAGGGCTATCTGCTCCAGATCAATTTCCAGATGATCTTTCGGGGCAAGCCTGCCCGCGAGGCGATCAGGCGGGCGCGCGATTATGTGGCTGAGCATCAACGCGCGGGCTGGACGCTGCCCGCA
>DATGKW010000168.1:0-16767 GCA_035294465.1 Ktedonobacteraceae bacterium
GATCGCGTGTTCTTCTCGTCCAAACTCAAGCCGCTGGATCAAGCCACTTCCGAGTATGACCAGTTGACCTTTCTTGAGGAGGATCTTCCTTGCGAAAGCGGCTATTGCTTTATATAAGCTCGACTATCCATAACGGCCCATGTTTCGGGGTCGGTATCCTCAGAGGTCCAGGCGAAACAAGGCCACGCTAGGGCCTTCCTGGACCCGAAAAAACCGATGGAAGAACACAGGAGGAAACTATCATGATGAGAGAACGCAAGAAAAGCACCTATGGCGGCGGAACCGTCTATCGGCGCAAAGATGGCCGCTACGTCGCCAGCATCAAAAATCCCAACACGGGCGCACGCGTTGTGCGTTACGCCAGAACACAAAAGGAGGCGGAGAAGAAGCTAGAGGATATCAAGTTCGAGATCCGGCAGGGCACGCTCGCCACCGGCCCGAATCAGACGCTTGCCCAGTACCTGGAGTACTGGCTAGAGACAGTCCACCGCCCCCTTGTTCGCATTAGTACTTACTACAAGAACCGGGGCATTATATACAACCACCTTATCCCGGCAATCGGGAAGATTACCTTGCAGAAACTTACCCCCTACCATGTACAAGATCTCTGCCATAGCAAGGAGCAAGCAGGGTTAAAGCCAGGAACCGTTAGAAATATTCGTCAAGTTCTACATATAGCACTTGATAAAGCTGTTAGCTGGGGGCTTGTCGGGCGCAATGTGTGCGACGTGGTTTCCTCTCCAAAGGTCGGAGTACGATCTGAAACGGTGCTGGATATAGGGCAAGCAAAGCAGCTTCTTGAGATTGCACGCGGGAATCGACTGGAGGGACTCTTGACCCTCACAGTAGCGACGGGCCTCCGCCGAGGCGAGATCTTGAGTCTCAAATGGGCAGATGTAGACCTTGAGGGAGGAAGCATCCAGATCCGGCGGACCATGAGCCGCGTAGGAAAATTTGGTATAGTCACGACTGAGCCAAAAACCGCAAAAGGGAGGCGTAAGGTCATTCTCCCCCAGTTTGTGATAGAAGCACTCAAACAGCACCGCCAGTACCAGCTAGAACGCAAAGAGCAAGCGGGGGATAAGTGGGAAGAGAACGATTTCGTGTTTCCCAACCTGTACGGGCGATTCTGGGAGCCAACGTACCTTGACCAGATGTTTAAAAGGTTGCTGGTAAAATCTGGGTTACCTGTTGTGCGCTTTCACGATCTCCGGCACAGCGCCGCCACTATTCTGTTAGGCATGGGAATCCACCCCAAAGTCGTACAGGAATTGCTAGGGCATAGCCAGATTAGTATCACCTTGGACACCTATTCACATGTTTTACCGAGTATGCAGCAAGAGGCGATGAAGAAACTTAACGAACGTTTTAACCAGTAAAATAACCAGGAAATCAGGCCACTTGATAGCGATTTACTGTCAAAACTACTGTCAAGTGCCCTGATTTCCTGAGATGTGGGTATACGAAGTAAAGCGGGGAGCTGGTTTAGCGGTGCGTAAAAAGCAGGGCTAGTAGTGTATCGCAAACTGTCAAGAGGGAAATTTTTTTGAGCCATCTCGCTGAGTTTTCACATCCCTGGCACCCGATTGTTGGTGGACCCAGGCTTCCAGAAGGCTATTGACAGGCTGCATCCAGTCCCCTATACTATTGGCACGTTGAAGAAACGTGGTGACCGTAGCTCAATAGGTGGAGCTCTGGATTGTGGCTCCAGCGGTTGTGGGTTCGAGCCCCATCGGTCACCCTTTTTTATTTTCCTTTTTTGTGCCACTGGAAGTTTCTTGACCATCCCACGATCCCAAGTAACCTGCTTTTTTCTAGTAAAAAAGAAAGAGATGAAGGATGTCTGATACCTGAATCTAGTAGAGTAAGGGGGTACTCGTTTTGTCAGGGATAGAAGTTGTTACTCGCGCCTTGCCGCTCGTTGCTCCCCAGGAATTGTTGCCTGTTGTTGTGCTTGACCTTAGCGGTAGAAAAACAACGGTGGCTGATCTTATTCAGCAGACAGTCGAAGAGCAGGTGCGCGAATTGCAGCGCAAGCAGGCTATGAAATCTGAAGAAGCCTATCGAATTATCGAGCGGCAGTACCTCACGTCGTCGGATATAGCGGCCCAGGCAAGTGAAGGAATCATTTCTCTGTCCAGAAAGCGGCAGGAGGGGCCTCTCCGGGGCGAAGTCGCAGATGCAGTCAGGCATGCCTGGCGCGCGTTTGAGCAGAGAGCTTATCTGGTGATCATCGCCGGGAAAATAGCCCGAAGTTTGGAAGAAGAGTTGATTCTTCGGCCAGACAGCAAGATCACCTTTTTGCGCCTGGTGCCGCTGGTAGGAGGATAGATACAAGGAAGAGGAGACCTCTAAAAAATAGCGATGGATGATTTACAGAAGCAATTTCAAGAAGAACTGCTGGCTGCAAGTGCTGATGCTCTCTGGCCAGATGCTCAGCCGGAACTGGAAACGCTGAACAGCTATCTGACTCAACCTGGCTGGCTCATTGCCCGCTCCCCTGCGCATCCTTACCACAGGATGCTGCTGACCTGTTTGCAACGGCTGAGCCAGCGTTTCTCTGATCCTGGGCAACTTGGCGAACTGGCTGCTGACGCCTACTTCCGTTCGGTATCTCATTCTGCCGAAACATCTGTCTTACCGAATCTCGATGAAAATACTACGCGCCTTCTGCAGCAGATTTCTTCTATACAAAATTCTAGCTCAATACAGAATATTAGCAGTTATATACAGGTTTTGCGTCAGACGCTTGCGAATCAGAATACTCGTTTTCTGGAGAATGTCGGTGAGTATGCCCGGCTCCTGCATGAGTTGCCTTTCATTCAAAATCTAGAAGCAATCAGAGAATCTGTGCATTTGCTGCGACAGGAATTCACGCCTCGAAGGAGCTTTCAGGGATTACGCGCTCTGCGCATTCTGAATGCTTGCCTGGTGCAGACACCGGTGGATGTAGTAGGACACATCAGGAGCTTTTTAAAGCCATTCCAGGAGTCCTCTCGAGGCCGCTTTTCCGTAAAGGAGAGAGTCCAGGACTGTTTTAATCTCTTGATAGGTTTACCTGATTCGCCGCAACTTCTGGATCTGCTGGTGGAACTGCGTCCGAGCAATCCCTGGGCACCGGGCAGCGACTGGACCTATCGCGCCTATGATGCTGCTGAACCATTGCGTGGTTTATTGCGTACTCTGTATGCATATGATCTGTGGACCTACGAAGCTTTCCGGCGGATTGCTCTACTACTGCCATATCGCTTTATGGCGGAAGAGTTCTGGCAAGATGAAACGAATCTGGCTTTTCGGCGGCGGATAGCAAGCTACCAGGAACAACTGGTGAGCGAGGTTGCTCAGGATTTGAGCGCAAAAAATTTCCCGGTAATCTATACCTTTAAACGACCGCTCTTGGGGGCACGCTGGTTGCTTGCCGCTGCTTGCGCGCATAGCCGTTTGCATCTTGGGGAACTGGTCGGGACAGGCGGCGACCATTCACCGGAAACGCTGGAGCAGGCTGTTATTCGCCTGGCACGCGCGCAGGAAAGCGAACCGGCAGATGAACATGAGCGTGCCGAACTGGCGCGCAGCCTGCGCAACTTTCCTGAGACCACGCTCAAGTCGTTATTCGCTGTGGCTGTCCACGCTCGTCGCGTGCTGTGCCTGGCTCTGGGCTGGGAGAAGGTGCTCCCTCTCGTGGATCTGGTTGAAAATCTGGCCTCGTTATCTTTTGACGAGGGGAGCACTGATATCCCGAACTCGGTCAGCCCACTTTCTGGCGTGGTGGATGTCGCGGCAGTACGCGGCGTACTCGCCAATGTGGAAGATGAGCTGGCGGAAGAGGTTCTGGGGTTATTGGCGCGGGGGAAGGCTGGCGTTGAGAACGCAGCTACGCTGGTGCGGGCAGTTGGCGGCTGGAATCGAGCCAGCGTGCTGAAAGGGCTGAAGCGGAGCGGGCAGGTCTCGATCAAAGCGTATGGGTTGCTGCCCCTGACAAGAGGTGAGGATGAGGTAGTAGAGCGCTACCTGGAACTCCAGCGGCAGGCGCAGCTAGGGCAAAAATTTGGGCCGTCTCGCCGGGCCACTCACGCGGCGGCAGTAGAAGCGGCTATAGCTAACCTGGCTCAAACCGGTGGCTATCGCGACGCCGCCCACCTGAAGTGGGAGATGGAGGCCAGAATTGTCCAGCAGAGCGCGGGAGCGGGAACAATCTGGACAATAGGTTCTTACCAGATCCAGATAGCCCTGGAAGGGGCGCAGGCTGCCGTCCAGGTTTCGCGTGCTGGGCGCGTTTTGAAGTCCATTCCGCAGGAGGTGCGGGCCAGCGAGGTGTATAAGGGTGAAGTCAAGGAGTCATTGACGCGGCTACGAGCACATGTCAGTAGAATAAAGAAAGGCTTGCTAGAACGGCTCCTGGAAACTGGTGAATCGCTCAATATTGATGAGTTTTCTCGCCTGCTGGCTATGCCGACCGCGCGGGCGCTCCTATCGCGGTTGATCTGGATCGATGCCGAGGGAACAACGGGTTTGCTCGATCCCGAAGCAGTGACGCTCTCTGGCCCGGATGGGATGCTCCGCGAGCCGGTTGCGCCGCTTGCTGTCGCCCACCCCTATCACCTGCTGCAAGCTGGAACACTCTCGCAATGGCAGAGAGCTATCGTACATCGCAGAATTGTGCAGCCAATCAAGCAGGCTTTTCGCGAACTGTACGTTCTCACTCCGGCGGAGCAGCAAACGGTTACTTATTCTCAGCGCTTTGCCGGCCATCACCTCAATGGCGCTGTAGCGCTCCGGCTACTCGCTAGCCGGAACTGGCGTATTCGGTGGCGACATTCCGATGACCCGGTAGTTTACAAAACAGTTTCTGGTATACGAGCTGTCTTTGAACTCTCCCACAGTGGTCACTACCTGAGCGAACCGGGATCAGAAGCTATAACTGGCCTGCTCTTTTTTGAACACGCCCAGAGTTCTTTTTTTGAGCCTGGAAGGGTCCCGCTAGCCGAAGTGCCACCGTTGATCTTCTCTGAAGTGATGCGCGATGCTGACCTGGTGGTTTCGGTGGCCCAGACAGCACAGGGACCCGGGCAGGGTTATTCCTCGCCAGAGATGTATGCCCATACTACTGAAGTAGTGAAAGCTCTGCTTGACGAGTTGCAGTTGTCGAGGGTGACAATTGATGGGCATTTCGCGTATGTCCAGGGCAAGCTTGCCCGCTATCGTGTGCATCTGGCAAGCGCAGCCATCCATATAGAGCCAGGCAACTACCTGTGCATCGTCCCGGCAACCTGGGGGCAAACACATGAGCAGTTGTTTCTGCCTTTTGTGGACGAGAACGCGAAAATCAGCGAGGTGATCAGCAAGATTCTGCTTTTGCTGGAGGATGACAAAATCAAGGACGAGAGTATTTTGCGCCAGATCCGGACCAGAAGCTAGGAGTTCCTATCCGATATTTTCTCTATCAGGCTGCTGTCGTTGCCTGTGGAACTTATCAGGTCTCAATCGGGGGATGGGTCCAGGCGATTACCGAGCGGCATATCCGCCTGGACCGCGAGACCATTCCTAACGTACCCTGTTTGCTCAAACAATCGGGCTTGAACTGATTGAGGATGGCATGGATCATGAATTACGTTCACGTTCCACCTGGACAAACCGCCGACCGTTCGCCTCCCTGTTGTCTACGCCATCAGCTCCGAGTGAGACGTCCGCTACCAGAGCTTTTCCTCCTGGCAAAATGCTATAATAAATAGCGCAAGGGAATCCATGTGGAAGTAGGTACACGATGGGTTCCTTTCTTACTTCGTTCCCGGTATCTCCTCTAAAAGAAAGGGAGGGTCGTGCATGCAATGGGCGGTTGCCTCTGCTGCATTTCTGGCCTCTGCTGTTGAATTTGTTGAGGCTCTGACAATTGTTCTGGTGGTTGGAGTGACGATGAACTGGCGCAGTTCTCTGGCCGGGGCCTTTGCGGCCGCTGCCACGCTTGCGGTGATTGTGGCCACCTTCGGCGTAGCTATTGTGCAGTTTGTGCCTCTCAATGTTCTGCGCCTGGTTATTGGTATTATTCTTATTCTCTTTGGCCTGAAATGGCTGAAGAAGGCCATCCTGCGCTATAGTGGCATGAAAGCCCGTCACGACGAGGAAGCGATCTTTGAGGAGCGCATGGCGGAAATCCGCGCTCGTGGCGAGGCGCCTAAGGCACGCTTCATGCCTTTCGGCGTGGCTCTCTCATATAAGGCTGTTCTGCTGGAAGGGCTTGAAGTGGCTTTTATTGTGATTACCTTCGGCAGCAGTGCGGCGACCACGCTGGCTGAGAAGTCCACCGACATCGCCTCCGCTGCAATCGGGGCTGCGATTGCGGGCGTGCTGGTGATCCTTGCCGGCGCTCTGGTGCGTGCGCCGCTGACCAGAGTGCCAGAAAATACCCTGAAGTTTGTCGTGGGGATTATGCTGACGACCTTTGGCACCTTCTGGTCCGGAGAGGGTTTTGGGGTGAGCTGGCCGGGCAATGATCTGTTTATTCTGGTGTTGGCCGCTCTCTACCTGCTGTCTTCTCTTGTTCTGGTACTCTGGCTCAAGCAGATCAAGCAGCGTCAAGAGCTTCAGAGCAGCGCGCAAAACGCGGCGGTCCATGTACAGAAATAGGAGGAGGCAATGAAAGCAATCGAGGTCGTCTTCAATTTTGTAAGGGCAATCTACAATTTTATTGTCGGCGATATGGTAATCCTTACAGGTATGATCATCGCAGTGCTTATCCTGGCCTTACTCAACTCTGTTTCCGCTCTTGCCTCACTGAGAGTGGTCTCAGGGGTTATCCTGGTGCTGGCTGTGCTGATCATTTTGCTGGCTACGCTTGTGCGTGAGACCAGCAGTAAACATTAAACTCGTCAGGAGCAGCATCGCTGTTGGGAAACTTTCATTGATCGGGGGACGTTTCTATCTAAGGAGAACAGTACAACACAACACAGAGCCGGAAGTCAGGGCCAGTTTGTGGCTGAGCTCGATCTGGTAAAGGAGTAGATGGGAGTCGGGGATGGAGGATTGCGGCAGAGAGCATCTGGACGAAGGGCTACCCTACTATAGACGCACCTTATGCTGGCCTTGGCTAGCTGAAGGATAGATAGAGTATTGGAACTCTCTTATTTTCTGAAGCCCTGGTGATTAAAAATCTCTAGCGAAAGGAACCGTTCCTATGTCTCAGCTGGAAACCGCCGCACGTGAATTGATCGAAGCGCACCAACTTGCCCGCTTGCAGGTGGGCTTGCAGCGTATTCTTCCTCGCAATGCCTTCTACGCAAGGAAGTTGTTGCATTCTCAGGAAACGCTGGCGCTGGGCCGCCTGGCTGATCTCGCGCGTCTCCCTTTCACCACCAAGCAAGAGTTGGTCGACGATCAGGCCGCGCACCCGCCATTTGGGGATAACCTCACATACCCTCTCAACCACTATATTCGGTTGCATCAGACCTCCGGCACAACCGGCCACCCTTTGAAGATACTTGACACGCAGGAGAGCTGGGACTGGTGGGCCGATTGCTGGACTACGGTGTACGAGGCCGCGGGAGTCACGCGCGATGATATCGTCTATCTGGCTTTTAGCTTTGGCCCTTTCATTGGCTTCTGGTCAGCGTATGAGGGAGCTAAGCGTCTAGGAGCGTTGACAGTGCCCGGCGGAGGCATGGATTCGTTGCAGCGCCTGCGAGCCATGCAGGATGTGGGAGCGACGGTGCTGGTTTGTACACCCAGCTATGCTCTGCGGCTGGCCGAAGTCGCCCGTGAACACCGACTGGATTTTGATAAATTTTCCATTCGTGTGACCATTCATGCAGGCGAGCCGGGCGCATCCATTTCCGCAACGCGCGAGCGCATCGAAAGGGCCTGGCACGCTCGCACCTACGACCACGCCGGTATGACCGAGGTAGGAGCCTTTGGCTTTTCTTGCGCCGAACAGAAAGGGATACACATCAATGAGGGGGAGTTTATCGCAGAAGTTATCAATCCTGTCACAGGCGATCCGATCCGGCCCGGCGAGGTCGGTGAGCTGGTGTTAACGAACCTGGGGCGTTGGGGCTATCCGGTCCTGCGCTATCGCACCGGTGATCTGGTAAGGCTAGGTGGCTATGATTGTGGTTGTGGACGCAGCTTTCTTTCTCTGCCGGGAGGCGTGCTTGGACGGGCCGACGATATGCTTGTTGTGCGAGGCGTCAATGTCTACCCCTCAGCCCTGGCCGATATTCTGCACCGCTTCCCTGAAGTGCAGGAGTATCGCATCATCGTCACACGCTCAGGCGAGATGGATGAAATCCAGCTTCAAGTAGAATGCCCGCCGGAGACTGTGGCCAGGCTCGGAGAAGAGCTGCATGTCGCGCTCAATTTGCGCGTACCTATTGAAACGGTTGATTTTGGCAGTCTGCCGCGTTTTGAAATGAAGGCCAGACGTATCGAGGACCGCCGCCCGCGCTCCTGACCTCTAGAGGATACTAGCTGGATGCAGAATGAGATTGTTTCCCATGTCAATCCCGTGCGCTGGGGGGTGATCGGCCTGGCAAATGTTGCCGTCAAGCGCGTTATTCCCGCGTTGCTGGCCTCGGAAAGCGAGAGTCTGATAGCTATTGCCAGCCGTAATCCTCAGCGTGCTGTTGAGCTGTTTGCGCATCTATCGGACCTGCGGATCTATGATGGCTACCAGAGGCTGCTCGATGACCCTGAAGTCGAAGCCGTATATATTCCTCTACCCAACAGTCTGCATCGCGAGTGGACGATTAAAGCGCTGCTGGCCGGAAAGCATGTGCTCTGCGAAAAACCATTGGCAGTGACCGCCGAAGAGGGGGCGTTGATGATTGAGGCGGCGCGCAGTAATGGCAGACTGCTTATGGAGGCGTTTATGTATCGTTTCCATCCTCAGACGATCTGGGCTTTGGAGCAGGTTCACTCCGGGCGCCTGGGCGAGATAAGGCTGGTGCGCGCCTCTTTCGACTTTAACATCCTGCTTCCTCCGCGTCATAACGATAGTCGCTTGCAGACCAGCCTGGCCGGTGGCTCGCTGATGGATGTGGGTTGTTATCCCGTCAATTTCTGTCGCGCGGTCTATGGGCGTCCTCCTATGGCTGTAGCTGCCCGTGTCTATGCCCCAGAAGAGAGCGCGGTAGAGCACGCAACCGCGGCCGTGCTGGATTTTGGCGATGGGCGTTTCGGGCAAATCACTTCCTCTTTTGCCCTGCCTACGCGCCAGGTGGCCGAGGTAGTTGGTGAGCTGGGCACGTTGACTCTTCCCGTGGCTTTTGTGACGAATACACATGAAACCGAGGTTGTGCTTGCTCTGGAGGGCCAGACCATTTACCAGAAGATTTCGGCAGCCGACGCTTACCGCCTGGAAGTTGAGCATTTCGGCGCCTGCGTGCGCTCCAGCGTTCTGCCTTCCCTCAGCCTGGACGAAACTCTGGAGAACCTGGCGACCATAGAGGCCATTTATCAGTCGGCCGGCCATCGCTGGCCACCAGCCTGAGCAACCACTCTGACTTTGTGCTACACTGTCAATGGCTGCTGATCAATCAGCTGCATCTGCAAGGATTGTTTACCTATTCACAGGTTCAGGAGTATCCTCTCGTATGACTCAAACGATTGACAAAACGTCCCCTTCCACTGCCGTTGGCAAGCCCATGCGCCGGCAAGATGCCTTAGATAAATTAACCGGCCGCACACGTTACGCGGGCGATATCCCTGTGCCCGGGCTACTGCATGCCCGGCTGGTACTCAGCCCCTACGCGCACGCACGCGTTATAAATATCGATATCTCCGCAGCCCTGGAGGTTGCGGGCGTGAGGTTTGTCTATACCGCTGCAACCCTGGGCATGGCGCACTATAACGGTTCATCGCGCACGATGTCTCCCCTGGCGCGGGAAGAGGTGCTGTGGTGTGGCCAGCCCGTGGCAATTGTGCTGGCCGAGAGCGAAGCCGCCGCAGAGGATGGCGCGGGAGCGGTCGATGTAGAGTATGAGCATTTGCCTGCGGTGATCGATCCGCTGGCAGCTATGCAGCCCGGCTCACCGCTCACACGCGTAGTGCAGCAAGAGGTCAAATCTGAGATTGCCGGAGGAGGCGCGCACGCGGCTGTCTCGGAAGAAGAGGAGCAGGCGGAAGAGCAGGCAGCCGAGGCCAGAGAGGAGCTCTCGCCCAATGTGAGCGATAAAGGACGCTTGCGCCTGGGTAATATGGCGCAGGGGTGGCGAGAGGCTGAGGTTGTGGTGGAGCGCACCTTTGAGACAAGCATGGTGCATCAATCCTATCTCGAACCGCAATCAATAGTCGTTGTGCCCGATCCGCTGAGGAAGCGGCTGACCATCTGGCCCAGTTCGCAGGGAATGTTCGGTGTGCGCTCGAATGTATCCGATGCGTTGCAGATACCTGAGCGCCAGGTCACAGTGGAGTCCACGCCGATTGGCGGCGCTTTCGGCGGCAAGTTTGGCCTGATCGAGCCACTAGCCGCAGCTGCGGCCTATACTTCGGGCCGGCCTGTGCGCCTGGTCTATACCCGTACAGAGGATCTCTCGGCAGCCAATCCCGCGCCACGCTCGCATATTACGCTCAAGCTAGGAGCGAAAAAAGATGGCACGTTGATCGCGATGGAGGCCAGGGCCATTTTTGATAGCGGAGCCTATGCCGGTGCGGCAGCGACTCTGGGGGGCATTATTCTTGGCAGTACCTATCGCTGCCCAAACGTGGATCTGCGCTGCTACGAGGTCCTGACAAATAAGGTGGGAGTGGGGGCCTATCGCGCTCCCAACGCGCCCCAGGCAACCTTCGCGCTGGAATCGCTGGTGGATGAACTCTGCTGGAAGCTGGAAATGGATCCGCTGGCGTTTCGCCTCCAGAATGGTTTGAAGGAGGGTGATTCCACGCTCGATCACCGCACCTGGCGGCGTATCGGCCTGCTGGAATGCCTGGAGAAAGCGCAGCAGCATCCCCTGTGGATGCAGCGCCAGGCGAAAGCAGCGCCTACCGAGCTAGAGGGCTGGAAGATTGGCGTCGGACTGGCGGCCGGAGGCTGGCCCGGCGGCACAGAACCGGCTGCCGCCGCCTGCCGCATGGAAAAGGATGGCTCCATAACTGTGGTAGTTGGCAGCGTGGATCTGACCGGGTCCGATACCTCTATGGCACTCATCGCAGCGCAGGGCCTGGGGATCGCGCCTGAAAAGGTCAACGTTGTGCATGATAATACCGATACGATGCCTTATAGCGGCGGTACGGGGGGCAGCAAGACAACGTATACGCTTGGCGCGGCTGTGCTGGCCGCCGCGCGTGATGCGCGCAACCAGATCCTCACTACTGCTGCTGATATGTTGGAGGCGGCTCCTACGGATTTAGATATCGAAGGCGACCGGGTTGTGGTACGCGGCGCGCCAGGCAAAAGCGTCACGCTCAAGCAGATTGCCGATGCTTCGATGAACTTCGCGGGTCAGTACGAGCCTGTTTATGGTCGTGGGCGCTCTGCCAATCGGGTAAGCTCGCCCATGTACACGGTTCATATTGCGAAGGTGGCCGTTGATCCCGAAACCGGCGAAGTGCGGGTGCTCGACTACGCGGCAATCCAGGACGTGGGTTTTGCCATCAATCCTGCTCTGGTCGAAGGCCAGATCCACGGAGGGATTACCCAGGGCCTGGGCTGGGCACTGTTCGAGAGTCTGATCTACGACGAAAACGGCCAGTTACTGACCTCCAATCTGATGGATTACGCTCTGCCGCATAGCTACGATGTGCCGAATATTCAGGTTGACCTGGTGGAGATCCCTTCGGATCTTGGCCCTTTCGGCGCGAAAGGCGTCGGGGAGCCGCCTGTGGTGCCTGTTGGGGCGGCCATCGCCAACGCGATCTTCGATGCAACTGGTGTGCGGATGACGCAGTTGCCCATTACTCCTGAGCGAGTTTTGAGGGCGCTACAGTAGTCGAGATGGAAAAAAGAGAACGAGGGAAAAACGAAAAAAATCTTCGCGTCTTTCCCCCGCTCTCTTTTTTCCATCTCCATAGAGGAAGGCCCCGCTATGCTTTTGCTCTTCCTTTCCTTTCCAGCAAGTATGCTATACTAGAAACAGACCAGACACGACCTCACCTCTGCTCTGGGTCGCGCATCGATAGTGTTTTTCTTGTTTTGCATTGATGTATATGATAACACTATTGTCCACAGATTACGCCGCATTTACACTGCCTTCTGGCGTAATCTCTGACCACAAAGGAGCAATGATATGACGCTTTCTGACCATTTTTCTACTGAATCGCATATAGCGCAGCCAAAGATAATACTGCATGAACAGCCTTCTCTTGATGTTGCTCCCCCCATTGGAGTGACACCGCCGCAGATTCTTGCTCAGAGGGCGGCTGATGGGCAACGAGGTGCGGCATGGCGCTTGCTGCATCGGATTGTGGAGAATGATCCGCAAGCAATAGAGGCGGTGACTGCCCTGCAAGATGATCGGCTGGCAAGGAATCTTGTCGAGTTTATTGCTCTTGGCACGTGGGCCGGAAAGTCATTTGACGTGCCGGTTTCCCTGCGCTCGTCCTATACGCGCACGCGCCTGCGAACGCTTTTCCTGCCTCCAGCGGGAATCGATCAGGCCCGCGCCGAACGGGTGCTGACGGCTGCCCTGCGCGATGAGCGACTGGCAGTGCGTGAGACCGCTATGTATCTGCTGGGAATTATAGGCTCTTCAGTCGCGGTCCCTGAGTTGATACAAGCGTTGCATGATCCCATGCCTTCCACGCGCCTTGAGGCAGTCAAAGCTCTGGGCCGTACCGGCAGCCCCGAAGCCGTGCCTGCGCTGCTTGATGCCCTGCATGGCGCGGACGAGCAAATGGGCACGCAGATCTTTCGGGCGCTGGTAAGCCTCGGCCATGTGGCCGTGCCTGCGCTGCTTGAAACCTGCCTGAGCTCCTCGCCCTGGGTGCGCTGGCATAGTGTTCGCGCCCTGGGCGAAATCCACGATGACGCAGCTCTTCCGGCGCTGGTGCGCGCGCTGAACGACACTGATCACTCAGTGGCCTGGATGGCGGCAAAGGGCCTGGCGTCTTTTGGCAAAGAGTGCGTTAAGCCAATCCTGCACCTGTTGATCAACGCGGAGACGACCCCCTGGCTGCGCGAAACCGCCTCGTATGTCCTGGACAAGCAATGCCGCTACCACACCGAGCTGAAGCTGTACCTGCAACCGTTGCTCCAGGAGATGCACCAGTCCGCCTATAGAGAAGGCACAGGCTATACTGCCTTAAAGGCTCTGGAACATCTGGAAACCGATGGCGTGCTGAGTTGAAAGGACGCTAGTTCAGCGCGGGAATGATCTCGCCGTGCGCCTGGAAGAGATCATCCACAAGCGCGTGAATCTCTTCCAGCGTGAGTTCTGCCGCAGTATGCGGATCGAACATGGCCGCGTGATAGACGTGCTCCTTTTTGCCGGTGAGCATGGCTTCAACAGTCAGCCCCTGCACCGTGACGTTGGTCTGCTGCAGGGCCGCGAGCTGTGGAGGAATGCGTCCGATGACGGTCGGCTGAACGCCATTTTTATCGATCAGACAGGGCACTTCAACACAACATCCCTCCGGCAAGTTAGTGATCAATCCTGTATTGCTGACATTGCCGTAGATTACTCGCGGCGTACCGGTCTCCATCGAGTGAATAATCAGCGCCGCATATTCGTTGCTTCTCTGTGGCTCGAACTCTGCCGTGCCTGCCAGCAGCTTTTCGCGCGTTGCTTCCCACCAGGCATTCTGCGACTGGCAGCGCCGTATATATTCATCGATAGGAATACGAAAACGCTCGATCAGATCCGGCCGGTCGCGGCGAATAAAGTGGGGATTGTACTCGGCGCTGTGCTCGCTTGATTCGGTGACAAAGTAGCCCAGGCGCTTGAAAAGCTCGAAGCGCACCGGGTCACGCGCCCAGATCTCCGGCTTTTCTGCCGCAGCCCGCAGGAGTGGATAGGCGTCTCGCCCCTGATATTTCAAGTCCAGATAAAAGGCCATATGATTAATGCCTGCACAGAGGTAGCTTAGTTCATCGCGTGGAATGCCCATGAACTCGGCGAGCAGGCCGGCGGTTCCCTGAACGCTGTGGCATAGTCCCACGGTCTTGATACGCGTGGCTCGCGTGATGGCCCAGGTATTCATCGCCATCGGGTTGACGTAGTTCAAGAAGAGCGCGTCGGGACAAAGCTCTTCCATGTCGTGACAGATATCGAGAATGACCGGAATGGTGCGCAGCGCGCGGAAGATCCCGCCAATGCCGAGCGTATCACCGATGGTTTGCAGCAAACCATAGCGTTTGGGAACCTCGAAGTCGATCAGAGTAGAGGGGTAGCCGCCAACCTGGATGGTATTGATGACGTAGTTTGCGTTCTCAAGCGCGGCTCGCCTGTCCGCATGAGCGCTGATCGTTGGGCGTGTCTCCAGTTCTGCAGCTACTTTATGAGCCATCAGTTCAGCAATGCGCAGGCGTTCGGGATCGATATCCATGAGCGCGATCTCGCACCCGGCCAGTTCCGGGAAAGAGAACACATCTCTCAGCAAATTAAGCGTGAAGACCACGCTGCCCGCGCCGATCAAGGTAATTTTTGGCATAGTATTCATTCTTTCTTTATCAGGCCAGCACACCAGAACTATAGCCTGGGCGAATCTCCTGGCCGTTCGTAAAACGCTCGAAATTGAGTGGCTGCATGTCGGCTGGTTTCTGGCCGCTGAGAACAAGGTCCGCCATCCACTTGCCGACAATGGGCGACAGTTTGAAGCCATGACCGCTGAAGCCGACCGCGCAATAGAGTCCATCGTAGCCGGGCAGGCGATCCAGGATGGGGTGAAAATCTGGGGTATCGTCATAAATCCCGGCCCAGCCGCCGCGAGGAACTGCGCGTTTGAGCGCAGGAAAGCAAGCGCAGGCGCGTTCGCGGAAGAAGGCAATCTCCTCTTCGCTTAGACCCTGCGCGTAGGTATCGGGATCGCTGCACGTGAAGACGTTCTCGGTTGAGCCAACCAGGGTGATTCCGCCAAGATCGGGGCGTAGATAAATACCGCGAGTCATATCCAGGCAGACCGCGTGCAGGCCCAGACGTCCGCCAGAGTTGGCGGGTCGGCGCAGGGCCAGCATTGGATGGCGCGTAGCTGTGACCGGCAGCGTAATCCCAAGTAGCTCGACCAGCGGCTTGCTCCAGGCGTTCGCCGCCACGATCACCGCGCCCGCCTCAATAACCTCACTAACGATACCAACGCCTGCCACGCGCTCTCCGCTGGTAATGACACGTGTGGCCTCGACGCCTTCGCGGATCGTCGCACCGAGTTCTTTGGCGCGTGCGGCAAAGCAATGCGTTGTGGCCATCGGGTCCGCCACGCCAGCATCCTCTTCGTAACAGCCAGCTGCGACTCCTTCGGCGCTATATCCTGGCGCGACCTCGGCTATTTCTCGCGCTGCAATCATGCGCGTTTTGACCCCCTGCGTCTGCTGCAACTGTACATTCGCGCGCAGTGCCTCCACATGCCCTTCGCCCGCCATGACCAGCATGCCCGTGGTCGCGAAACCGCAATCGCCGCCGACGACCTCATCAAAATGCTGGAAGACGCGCAAACTATCGCGGGCCATGCGAATAGTGAAGTCGTTCGAGTAGTGCTGGCGCACGATTGCCCCCGAACGCCCGGTGGTCCCTGTGCCCAGCGCCTGCCGCTCCAACAAAGTCACGCTCGCGCCTCCCTGCCGTGCCAGGTGATAGGCGATGCTGGCCCCTATCACCCCGCCACCGATGATGAGTATATCTGTTGTGCTGGTCATAAGCAGTTCCTCTCCTGAAAGTGGGCCCGTAGGATATTCTTTTTATCAGCTTAACAGCAGGTACGCCAAAGTGCAAGGCTCCTATGGCCTGGTCTCCTTTTGAGACTTTGAAAAAATGTTCACTTCAGCCGATATCTCTTGCAAGAATCTTCCCAAAGAAATACAATTAGTTCCCGACCCGTAAGGGCAGGGCTTGTATCTCATGCCTGGCTGTTATTTGATGAAAGGATGGACGATTGAGTATTGAGCCACGCGTAGAATATACCACAACTTCTCCTCTTGTCTCACCAGGGAATTCATCAGCAGAGAGAGATGCTCTCTATGAGAAGTTCAAAAAAAGAATATCGGTTAATATAGCATTAAATCGGAGTTTAGTAAGTTATCAGGGAAACAAAAATAAACCTTTTTACAGTTGGTTTAAATACAAAGAGGGATTCTCTGAAGGATTAGTAGATTATATTCTTCAGCGCTTTGATCCAGGCGTCTTGCTTGATCCTTTTTCAGGCTCAGGAGCAGCGTTGTTTGCGGCTAGTAAACGAGGATGGCAAACTGTTGGCATTGAGCTTCTTCCTGTTGGCATCTATGCAACCCAGGCTCGCCTTGCGTCAGAACGAGTAAACCCTCTTCTCTTTGAAACGGCTACCGCCACTATCCTGCAAATAAATTTTGCAGACTGGTACGATGAAGCATATGCACTAAAGCATATTGCTATCACAAAAGGCGCCTTTCCAGAGGCCGAAGAGCGGGAACTAGTGGGTTATATTGCTTATTGCCAACAGGCCATAAGCGATCCAGATATGCAGCTTCTTTTCCTTTTTGCCGCCTTTTGCATTCTTGAAGAGATAAGTTATACGAGAAAAGACGGGCAATATCTACGTTGGGATGCCCGTGCTGGTCGATCCTGGGGTAATATTCCCTTTGATAAAGGAGTTATCTATTCATTTAGAGAGGCAATAACTGAAAAACTGAGGCAAATGGCCTCCGACCTTAAA
>DATGKW010000169.1:0-5165 GCA_035294465.1 Ktedonobacteraceae bacterium
GGTATAGTGCGCTGTCTGTGGAAACCCAATACCTTCCGTTTGTTCCTGGTCTACTGGTTCCTGGGCGATTTCGTCCTTTACTCGTGGGCTGGGGAAAAGATGCCCTGGCTGATGATCTTCATGACGATGCCGATGATGCTGCTGGCGGCGGTGGCGCTGGAGCCATGCTGGCTGGCCTGCGCTCGCTTTGTCAGGGAGCGCTTCTTTGCCTCCTCGGCCTCCTCTGCCGCGCTCGCACCGGTGCCTGAAGAGGGTGAGCCAGCAGAGACACCGAGGCGGTTGCCGCGTGTCGGCAGAGGCAAGGCGGCGCTGGGAGCTTTCGGGGTGGTCCTGGCTGTGTTACTGCTCATTCCGACTCTCCATAATATGTACGAGGTCACCTATGTTGAGCCGGCTGATGGCCCGCACGAGATGATGATCTATGTACAGACAACGCCCGATATCAACACGGTTATGGCGAAAATCAATGCTGTAGACCAGAAGGACTTCGGCGGCAAGCATCAGATGCGCATTGGCGTGACCAATGATGCCACCTGGCCCTATGCCTGGTATCTGCGCGACTATCCCAATGTCTGCTTTAACTACCCGGATGGCTGTCCGAGCTGGAAGAACACAGTGCCCGTGGTGATCAATGGCGGTGATCCCGGCACGTTTGTTCCTCCCAACACGCTGTATCTCGGCCACGAATACGTGATGCGCAGCTGGTGGGACGAGGGCTACAAGCTTCCTGCGTGCGCGCCGGGCCAGAAACCCTCCTTGACCTGCTCTGATCCCAGCCTGGGTAGCGGCGTCGGACCCTTGCTCTGGCTCAGCTATGGCGATAACCCACCGCCGGGCGCCAAATTTAATCTGGGCCTGACCATCCAGCGCGTCTGGAACTGGTGGTGGTATCGCCAGCCTTTCGGCAACGATACCGGTCCTTACTATGGCATGGGTCTGTTCATCCAGAGGGGCCTGGGCGTAAATCCGTGAGGTGAGTTTCAATCAACTGCCAAAGTTAGAGAGTTTTGGGATAGGATAGTATCCAGCCTGTGAAAAAGGTCACTATGGAGGAGGCTACTTTATGGGCACTGTGCGTTTCGATTTCAAAGGCGAGGTTGTGCTTGTCACAGGAGGATCACGTGGCCTTGGCCTGGAAATTGCTCAAGGCTTCGGCCTGGCAGGCGCGGAAGTGGTGATTACTGCCAGACGCCAACAATGGTTGACTGAGGCGGAAAAATCATTGAAGGAGCAAGGGGTCACAGTGTACGCGTGGCTCGGCGATGTTGCCGATGCTGCTTCGGAGGAGCAGGTAGTTCAGCAGGTCCTTGAGCGTTGTGGCAGGATCGATGTGCTCGTGAATAACGCGGGGTTGACGTGGGGAGCGCCTGCCGAAAGTATGCCCCTCGAACGCTGGCGGCAGGTGATCGATGCCAATATCACCGGTACCTTCTTGATGTCACAGATAGTGGGAAGGCATATGCTTGAACGCAAGAAGGGCGTGATTGTTAATGTAGCCTCGATTGCGGGCCTCGGTGGCGGCCAGTTGAATACGGTCGGGTATAACGCCAGCAAAGCCGCTGTAATCAACCTTACCCGCGCCCTGGCGGTGGAGTGGGCAGCACACAATATTCGTGTGAATTGCGTCGCTCCTGGCATGTTTCGGACGCGCATGACCGAGGCAATCTTGGAACGCGCTGAAACCGTGGTTGCGAATACAACGCCTCTGGGCCGGATAGGCCAGCCCGGCGAGCTCGCTCCTGCCGTCCTTTTTCTCGCCTCAGAGGGCGCCAGCTATATTACCGGTCAGGTCATCCCGATAGATGGAGGCAGAACCGCGCAATAGGCGGCTCAGGTTTTCAAAGCACTTCCGAACGGGTGGAGGCTTTTCTGTGAACTTTCACAAGCAGGCTTGCTACTTATCCTTTGAAGGAAAAGAAGAAGGTTTCTCACTTCTGAGAAAGCCCCAGGGCTTGCCTCTGGCTTCCCTGGGGGTAGAGGCGTGAGTTTGCCTCTGCCTCTACGAGAAAGCTGAAAGGAGAAGCATGGCACAGTCCATTGGAAGCCGACCGCTGAGTACTCCCCGTGTGGGCGCATATGCGTATGTCGGTCTATGGAGATTGCGCCTGGCGCTCGGCTGGGTAATGCTGCTGGCCACGATGGTTGGCCTCTTCGCGGTAAGCTGGGATGTTCAATGGCACACCGCAGTCGGGCGCGACCGCACGCTTACCATGCCGCACCTGTTTATTCTTGGGAGCATCACTGTCACGGGACTCGTAGCCCTGGCGGCTGTTCTCATCGAGACGATATGGGCCCGCCGTGACGTATCGGTAGCGCAGGAAGGCACTCACTTTGCCAGTATGTTCTCCAGTTCGCTTGGTGCCTACCTCGTTGGCTACGGGGCGCTTGATGCCGCGATAGCTTTTCCCCTCGATCAGTACTGGCATACACTTTATGGGGTTGATGTCACTATCTGGGCGCCTTTTCATGTCATGGCGCTGGTAGGAGTAAGTGTGGCCTCTCTGGGAGAGGCTTATATATTAGCTGAGGTTGCCCAGATGGCTGCGCAGCAGGGAGCACGAGGTGCCACATGGGCTGGATACATTGGGGTGATTGTGGCTTGCGCGACGCTTCTGGGCAACCTTTCCTTCTTGTTGCCGAACGCACTCAGCACAGGGTATGTCTCTCTGGGCAATCTGATCTTCACAGTATATCCGCTGATGCTCGGAGCGTTTGCAATCTTTGTCATGATGATGATTATCCGGGCGCTTCCCTGGCCGGGTGCGGCTACGAGCGTGGCGATTGTCTATCTTCTCTTCGGACTGGTGAACTACCTGCTCATCCCGCCGCTGATGACCTTAAACCTCCATCTTGAACAACAGAGTCTGCTTCCGGGAGCGCCAACGGTTTCTGTGATGGCCGTAGAATGGCAGTACGGGCTAATCATTCCGGCTGTGCTGCTGGATATCGTCGCCTGGGTCGCGCAGCGAGCAAAGTGGCCGTTGAGACAAATCAATGGTGTGATGTTTGTAGTAGCATCAATTGGCATCAGCCTGACAGCCCTTGTCTATCCGCTCTTCCTTCGTTCTGCGCGGTCGCACGCTGACCCACTGGGTGCTGCAAAGGGCATCAGGCTGACCGCTGCTCAGTTGCAAGCGTTAAATAATATGCCACACTCTAGTGTCGTGCTGATTGTAGTAATTTCGCTGCTTCTGGGCCTGCTGGGGGTATGGCTGGGAAGCTGGTTCGGGACAGGAATTGGCGAATCGATGCGGAGGAAGCAGCAATGAGAAAGGGGAGTGTATGGCAGCAACTCCTGCTTGCGCTGGGCGTGCTCGCGCTGATTTTCTTGCTGGTCGAGATCGGTGCCTCTCTAGCCGCAACCCAGCATGGGAGTACTCCGGCGCGGATTGTGCATGTGACGGCCGGCCCTTACCACTTTACCGTCAGCCTTTACGACGATCCGGCTCGCGCAGGTTTTGCACTGCCTTTCGCGATTGCACCGCAGGGGCCAGCGAGTGGTTCCTGGAGCTACCAGGTGACCTCTATTCCTGTCGGGACGCTTTTAGCAAATGGCCGCGTTCGGATCAACGGAGAACGTGCCGCGACCCCTATTAAAGATAGCGTCAGTCCTGATCCACATGTGCCGGGAGGGGTGCAGGGAGACGCTGAGATCACGGTGCAGGGACCCTGGAAGCTGCACGTGGTGGTCGATGGACCGGATGGCCAGCAGGCATTTGACGTTGCCGTTATGGCAACGACCTTGCCTCCCATCCCGTCCTGGGTGGGCTGGCTGATAGGCTTTATTCCCGTGTATGGGATCGTTATTTTTCTGCTGATCCAGATGAAGCGCAGGAGCCAGAGGGCGCCGGTGCTCGCTAGCCAGTCGTAATCGTGCCATCGCCATTTACGCGAGTGGCGACTTGTGGCAATGGGGTGGGTGCCGGTGCAGTAGGCGCAAACGAGCGCGGCAGCGCAACATCCGACGGTTGCGCGCCGCGAACCGGCTGCGTGCCGTTGAGCACCACAAAGAACATCACGCCGAGAGCAGAAATGTCAGCGCGGGCATCGGTGGGTAGACCCTGTACGCGTTCGGGAGAGATGTTGGCGTGAGGAGGGTAATTTGTGGTACTATCGTCCCAACAATTCGCGAAGGACGGGACATCTGGGGTCAGGTCGGACTTATATAATATAGATATACATCGATGTCACGTGGCATGATCATTTCAGGAGCAGAGGACCTATCAGTAAATTCTAACGGCTTCTCTTTTATTATGTAATATATACATACAGATCGTTTACAGGAGCGTATGTGCATGTCTCTTTCTCAATCACCATCGGTAAGCGACGCTAATACTGTGCCTCTACCTGTGCCTGCGCCCCTGCCCGGCAAACGCCGCCGGCGCGGACTATTGTTGATCGTGGGCTTGCCTGCTTTCGTAATCCTGCTTATCGTCGCCGGCCTTTTCGGGCAGCGCCTGCTGGCGAGCGCCCAGGAGAGCCAGGCGGCTACGCTTCCACCTGGCAATGGGCCATATGCCCAGATGCCTTTGACGCCTCAGCAGATCAGCGCGATTGAGCACTTGAGCGGCCATATGAAGTATAAGGCGCTGGCCAGCTTATATGTGGACCATATGAGCCTCGATGAAAAGCTAGGACAGCTTATTATGCTCGAATATAATGAGCCGACCTATTCTGACAACCTTGATTATGCGATCACTAACTTACATGTCGGCGGCGTGATTATGTACCAGTTTCAAATGACCTCTTTCACGCAGACCAAAAACGATATTGCGCATATGCAGGCCCGCTCGCAAATCCCTTTACTCATCTCGACCGATCAAGAAGGGGGGATCGTCAACCGTCTCGCTAACATTTATGGTCCCGCTATGTCTGAGACAGATATAGAGAATACCGGCAATCCGGCGGTCGCAGCTCAACAGGGCTTAAAAACCTCGCAGGAGCTCAAGGCTCTGGGAATCAACGAAGACCTGGCCCCCGATATCGATGTGAACCAGGTCAATGGCTATGATATGATCGACCGTACCTTCGGCAACACTCCTCAAGAGGTGCTTAAATACGCCGAACCGTATATGCAGGCCATGCAGGGCAACGGCACGATTGCCTGCATCAAGCACTTCCCCGGCCTGGGTGGTGCTGTGACCGACGCGCATACAACTTTGCCG
>DATGKW010000170.1:0-8071 GCA_035294465.1 Ktedonobacteraceae bacterium
TATAAAAGCCTATCTTGAAACTGGATAGGGGGGCAATTAATGGTGAAGACGCTCTTCACGTTGGAGCCTAGCCAATTTTTTGCTCTCTCCCGAATAATGGACACATATTTTTCGTCCTGCTCAATAAGTACAAAACGGCGACCTAACTTTACGGCGGCCTCTCCTACTGTGCCTATACCAGCAAAAGGGTCTAATATGACATCTTCCTTGAAGGAATAGTAAGAGATGACTTTTTCAGCTAATTCTGTGGGAAACATGGCCGGGTGCTCTTTAGTATGAGCTGGTTTAATATACCAAACATTCGTTCGCTCGTAGTCATCTCCAATCCGCGAGGCTTCAACTAAGTCCTGCTTTGGATGAGCATGTATGTTCCAGTCGATAAGCTTACTGGTGTGTTTACGGTACACGAGGATATATTCGGTTACAGGAACAGGCTTGTACTGAAGTGGGGTGCGGTCAGCCGCAAATCTACGTCCTCTCCCTGTTGCCCAGCCAGCTCCTTCGGGTTTCACCCAGATGATATCGTCTATGAAATCGAATCCCTCTTCAGTAAATAAGTGGTGTATGTCGAACGGAACGGCTATTCTTTTCGAGGACTCATAACGACTTGAACGTCTAATAAGCACAGGAGAAATATTTATAACAAAAAAACGCCCTTCGGCTAGAACATGATGAACGTTCTGAATAATTTTTCTCAGCTTTAGTAAATACTCTTCATATGCCACATAATCTGTATATTCAGGTCGAGCGTTAAAGTAAGGAGGTGAAGTAAATACTAGATCCACGCTCTCTGCTGGTAACTCTGAGAGAATTTCTTCGCTATCACCAAGTGCAACAGTGTTACGCAATGTTGAAAGTCTGTATCTGCCGTTGCGAGTATCCTTTGGCTTCGTAGCTTCTTTGTCATTTCGCCCTAATAGACGTGCCTCTAAAAGCTTTGGGGCTGTTGTTCTGTCTTCCAGGATAAGCGAAGTGTAAGCATCTATTACAACCTCGCCTATACGGTCCTGTGTGGTTCTGTTGAGTAGTGGAACGCGCCAGACATGATAGCGATCATCGACTTCTGGTAGACCAAAATCTATAGCATTTTCAAGTTCCGCGGCTTGAAGCCAGAGAAGAGCAACTTGCTTTGCCGTATTTACATTCAAAACATTATAATTTCTCTGTTCAGTTACAGTAGGAGTATTCTTCCTTGTCCCACCATTTTTCTTCTCTAAAGAACTTATCTTTTCCATTAATGGAAGGGTTCCATGAGAGAGAGAGTTAGAAGAGACAGGTGCTTTTTTTTCCATATGAGTATCCTTCAGGCTGAGGACGGCCAACAGATCAATCAAATGATAGCTGGCCATAGGTATTATAGCATAGCTATGGCATCTATTTTGTGAAATAAAAATGGGAGAGCAGGAGAAGCACAAAGGCCAACCTGTGGCTTAGAAATCGCGTTGCTACACGGCAGTTACCTCTGGATTAAGTACTTTCCTTTCACAAAATGCCCCAGGCTAGCTTACAAGCCATTTGAGGCGTTTTGTTAAGCATGAAAAATGCCAAGGGACGGAATCGAACCGACGACACCAGCATTTTCAGTGCTGTGCTCTACCAACTGAGCTACCTTGGCATGGCTTGTTAAGCAGGCTGCTTTGCTTTTTCTCCAGCCTTGCTACAGGGCACACTATAGCATGCTTCACATGCGTCGTCAATACCTCGGTGATAGCCCATTTTTCCTAGATACCCCTGAAAACGATACGATGGCATATGTTGATACGCAAATAATCACGACTGGATAGATTTATTTGTGTGCAGGCATGGCGGCCTTCCTTGACAAATCTTTGCCTACAAAGGAGATTTTTATCTGTACATGCAAGTGTATCAACGTATCTGGCGGTATCTGCAACAGCATCGTCTGGTCAGCATTCTCCTGGGTCATGTATGCGTGCTGCTGGTACTGGCAACGCTTTTTTTTGGTAGTGGGTTGGGGTCGAACATCCTGGGCGTCTTTGCTCAATCGCACTGCGCCGGCGGCGACGAGGCTTATACGGTGGAGCAAGGGAACACCCTGAGCGGAATTGCCGCGCGCTATCATACGAGCTGGCAAAAGCTGGCTTCGTACAATCATATCGCGAATCCTGATATGATCTATGCTGGCGAAACGGTATGCATCCCTGGTAAAGGCGGGGGAACGGCGCAGCCGCCGGCGCGAGGTACAGCGAACTATTTCCCTTATCCGCAATGTACCTGGTGGGCTGATCAGCGCTATCACGAGCTGCACGGCATTTATGTACCCTGGCTCAACCAGGCAGACGCCTGGGAATGGACCAACCGTGCGCACCAGTTTCACTGGAAGGTCTCTAGCCAGCCATCATGGGGAGCCATTATCAACCTTCAACCCTGGGTCCAGGGGGCCTATGGGTTGGGACATGTCGCGGTCGTTGAGAGAGTCCTGAGCAATGGACACGTGATTGCCAGCAATCTGAACTGGGGAACAAACCCCTATCAGGTCAAATACGTTGAGTTTGCTCCCGGTCAGGGAGTCACATTTATCTCGTATTGAGCTATTGTAGCTTTTATACGAAAGCGAGCGAGCAGAGCGAGAACAAGCAGTATGCTGCTTGTTCTCGCTCTGCTCGCTCAAATCCTTCCTACGCGCCGGAAGGGATGGCGCTGATCGCGGGAGGCACCTGGCTCGGCTCGCTTCCGAGCAGCGGATGGGTGATGAACCATGCCTGGGAATCGAACGGCGGCTCACCCGGATCTGGCCGCACGCGGATGTAGCTGCCATCCGGCTGGAGTTCGTGCGCGTTGACTGTGTCGGCCAGTACGCGTTTTAGAAGATTGTCAAGCAGCGCGGCACGGAGAAGCGGATCTTCAATAGGAAAAAGCGTCTCAACGCGCCCATCCAGGTTGCGCTGCATCATATCGGCACTGCCCAGGAATATCTCTTCATTGCCGCCATTGTGAAAGTAGAAGATGCGGCTGTGTTCCAGGAAACGGCCCAGAATACTGCGCACGCGGATCGTCTCGCTCAGCCCTGGCACACCTGGGCGCAAGCAGCACATGCCGCGCACGATGAGATCGATCTGCACACCGGCCTGCGAGGCGCGGTAGAGCGCGGCAATGATCTTGGGATCGACCAGCGCATTCATTTTAAAGATCAATCGACCGTCCCCATTTTGCTGATGGAGAGATATTTCGCGCTCGATGCGTTCGATCATGCCCGCGCGCAGGCCCAGCGGAGCCACCAGCAGCTTGCGATACGTGGCCTGGCGCGAATAGCCGGTCAGCATGTTAAACAGGTCTGAACTGTCGGCACAGAGGCCGGGGCGGCAAGTAAGCAATCCCAGGTCTTCGTACATACGCGCGGTCCCGGCGTTATAGTTGCCCGTAGCGTAATGAGCGTAGCGGCGCAACCCATCGGCCTCGCGGCGCACCACCAGGGCCAGCTTCGCGTGCGTCTTCAGGCCAGTCAGGCCATACACAACGTGGACGCCAGCGCGCTCCAGGGCCCTTGCCCATTCGATATTATTCTCTTCGTCAAAACGCGCTTTCAATTCTACCAGGACCGCAACCTGTTTGCCGTTCTCTACCGCCTCTTGCAGGAGATCGACAATCGGCGAGTGTGTGCCCACCCGGTAGAGCGTTTGCTTGATGGCCAGCACCTGGGGGTCGTGCGCGGCCGCTTCCAGGAAATCTACGAGGGCGTCGAAGCTCTCATAAGGATGGTGGAGCAGCACGTCATGCTGACGGATCGTCTGAAAAATATCCTGGCCCTTGCGCAGTTCTTGTGGAAGGAGCGGTGTGAAAGGAGGATATTTCAGGTCGGGCCGTTCGATCTTATACAATTCCATCAAGTCGCCAAAGCCCAGGGGACCGTCAATGACCGTCAAATCATCGGGACCCAGTTCCAGATTCTCCAGCAGCAGGTCGCGTATACGCTGAGGCATCGATGGATTGACCGCCAGGTCTACCACCGAACCAAAACGCCGTTCGCGCAGGCCCTGCTCGATGCTCTCCAGGAGATCGGAGGAATCGTCCTCGCGCAGCTCGATATCGGCATCTCGCAACACCCTGAAAGGATAGGCTTCCCAGATATCGAACCCTGGGAAAAGCATGTTCAGATGGGCCGCGATTACCTGTTCAATCCAGACAAAGGCCCTTTTTCCGCCCTGGCCTTCCGGCAGAGGCACGGGAATCAGGCGCGGCAAAGAAGGAGGAACCTTGACGCGGGCCGGGCGTTCGCCGTGCAGCGAATCGGTAATCATCACAGCCAGGTTCAGGCTACGATTGGAGATATGCGGGAACGGATGGCCCGAATCGACGGCCAGAGGTGTGAGCACTGGATAAATCTCGTTCTCGAAGTAAGTCTGCATTGCCAGGTGCTGCACCGTGTCTAACTGCTCGTAGTCCAGGATATGGATATGCTCCGCTGCCAGAGCCGGCATAAGTTCCTGCCGCCAGAACTGGCGCGTCTCCTGCACAAGCGAGGCCAGGGCTTCGCGTACCGCCTTCAATTGCTGTTCGCTGGTCAGCCCATCGGGGCTGAGGGTGGTCACGTGCGCGACCGATTGATCCTGCAAACCAGCCAGGCGAATCATAATAAACTCATCAAGGTTAGTGTCAAAAATGGAGAGGAACTTGACCCGCTCCAGCAAGGGATGGCGGGGATCACGCGCCTCGTTGAAGACTCGGCGATTGAATTCGATCCAGCTCAGCTCACGATTGATATAGACTTCCGGCTGCATCAGCTCAGAGGTAGTTGGAGAAGGAGTGAGTTTATACTGCATACATGATAACCTGACTCGGCTTTCTATATCAAAGTATATCACTATGATAACTTTCGCTCAAGGCTGTGATGTGCTCTCAACGCGAATCGTCCCTGATCAGACGATACCTGTCGAGCGCTTTTGCGCTTTTGTTGTGTAGGAAAGCTAAAATCTAAGACGCCTGGAGAGGAACCTGTCCAGGCGTTTTTGTTTGTCTTCTCTTGACAATATACGTATACATATAGTATACTTGCCGGAGAAGTGTATACGTATAGGTATATTGCACGCGTGAGGATTTCTCAGAAACGTGCATATTCACAAGGATGTTTGTATGATGAGCGAGTTATCAGCAGCAGGAGAGTTCACGATGCCCAACCGGACCATTTATGTCGCTGATGCCGACTTGCCGATTTTTGAGAAGGCGCAGCAGTTGGCGGGCGATAATCTGTCAGCAACCATTGTTCAGGCACTGCGGCGTTTTGTCGAGAGTGAAGAAGCCAGAGCCAGTGGCTATCAGGAGATCACCATTACCGTGGGCAAGGGAAAACCCTATTTGCAGAAACAGTTTCGCGGGCGGCTGTTGATAAAACGGCGACTGGCCCTGAGCAGCAAAGCCCGCGTGCTAAGCCTGGAAGTCTATCAGACCATACATGGCCGCTTTGCCCTATATTCCAGGAATCTGCCGAACTGGGATTGGTCTTCCTCTGGCTGGTCGAAGCAGCACCAAAAACACCGGCACACTCATGGCGGCAACTGGGATTGGGATTGGGACCGGGATTGGTCTATTTCTGGTTGGGGAGAAGCATACGAACCGGAGGAGCGTCGCCTTGATGTGTTTGAGAACCTTGAGGCGCTGAAAGAGACCATCCCTGAAGAGATGTACGAGAGCATCGTGCGCTATCTCCAGCAGGGAGATGAGATCGAATTTCTGGATATCTAGTGCGATCAAACGAGAAAAAGGAGGTTGTATGGCAACTCAGTCTGAACAGGAAGTCACTATTGAAGTCCAGCACCTGGTCAAGCGCTACCCCAGAGCGGCGGTGAACGCAGTAGACGATATTTCGTTCTCGGTAAAACGCGGCGAGATCTTTGGCCTGCTCGGCCCCAATGGTGCGGGCAAGACGACAACGATTGGCGTGCTGACAACGAACATTCTTCCGACCAGCGGTCAGGCGTTTCTCACCGGGATCAACGTGGTGGAGCACCCGATGAAGGTCAAGGAGCGGATCGCGGTGGTGCCACAGCAGAGCAACCTGGATCGCAGTCTGCGCGCTCGCGAGATCCTGACATTCCACGCAAACTATCATGGCGTGTCTCGTGCTGAGCGCAACGCCCGCGCCGACGCACTGCTACAAGAACTTGGCCTGGGTAATCGCGGCAAGGATCGAGTCCTGCGGTACTCCGGTGGCATGGCTCAGCGCCTGATGCTGGCTCGCGCCCTGATGCATTCGCCAGATGTGCTCTTCCTCGATGAGCCAACGAACAACCTGGACCCGCAGTCGCGCCTCTTTCTCTGGGACCGCATTCGCGCGCTGCACGAACACGGCGTGACAATCCTGCTGACGACGCACGATATGCACGAGGCCGATCAGCTCTGTGACCGCATTGCAATCATGGATCACGGCAAAATCCTGGTGCTGGATACTGCTGAAGAGCTGAAAAAGCTGATTCCGGGCGGGATCTTCCTGGAACTACGCATCTCTGTTTCTGATTTTGTACCCGCCGGACAGAATGGCTCATCAACGAAAGACAAGCTGCTGGAGGCCCTGCGTGGTATCTCCGAGACGGCAAAGGTCGAAGAAGTGCAGGATGGTGAACAGGAGAATACCATTACGCTCGTGCGCCTGTACGACCAGAATGCCGGTTCGCTAACTGTCGATGCCACTCAGGTCGTGGCACGCAGCGGCGCGGAGATCCGCGATATGCATCTGGCGCGCCCAAGCCTGGAGGACGTGTTCATTTACCTGACGGGGAGAAATTTACGATAGCCTTTTCTTCTGTCCTGCAAGCAAGTGGAAAAGCGCCCCATCAGTACCAATCTCTTCCGTGAGATAGTAGAGACTCAGAATCGCAATGGGTCAAGTGAGGATAGACTAATGACTACTACCGCACAAAAACCGAGTGAAGCACATTTTGAGATATTGACCGCTCGTCCGGAGCGTAGCAACTTTGCTATGGCTGCTACTGCTTTCTTTGCCATCCTGCGCCGCGACCTGATGGTCGCCTGGCGCGAGCTAATCGCTTCCCTGGTCCAGCTTCTCTTGCAGCCGCTGTTTCTGCTTTTCATCTTTGGCAAGATCCTGCCCAGCATCGGTTATGTCAGCGCGAACTTTGGCGCGGTCTTCCTGCCGGGCATCGTCGGACTCACGGTGACGCTCACAGCTCTCCAGGGCGTGACCCTGCCTCTGGTGCTCGATCTGGGCTTCGGGCGCGAGATCGATGACCGGCTGCTGGCACCGATGCCGGTTCAACTGGTGGCAGTGGAGAAAATTCTCTACGCGGCCCTGCGTGGCCTGGTAGGAGGTGCGGTGATCTTTCCCCTGGCCTACTGGATTCTCGGCAGCAACTACCAGGTTCGTACCGACGAGATTGGCACCCTGATCGGCATCATGGTCTTGACTGCTCTGGCCTCAGCCAGCCTGGGCCTCACAATTGGAACACTGATTCAGCCCGAACAGATTGGCCTGATGTTCGCAGTTATCTTCACGCCGCTGATCTTTCTTGGCTGCACCTACTACCCCTGGGGCTCGCTCGGCGGCATCAAGTGGTTCCAGATCATCACGCTGTTCAACCCGCTCACCTACGCATCCGAGGGAATGCGTTACGCGATGGTCCCGCCCGTTCACGGCATCACACTGCCCACGCTGGGCATAGGTTGGGTGCTGCTCGGCCTCGGTACGACCTTCGTGGTTTTCTTTATTCTGGGGATCGTCTTCTTCTACCGCCGCGTGGTTAACTAACAAAAATGGATTGCTTGCCCGCTTCTCCAGCCTTTTCAACCATTGCCCTGCACGCTATAATGAAGCAATAACAAACAACCTTTTCCGTAGGGATCGGTAGGAGATAAGAAAAAGCATGACGAGCAAGGTAAGGCGGTTTCGGGCGCGCTTCTGGGGAGTGCGCGGGAGTTATCCAACGCCAGGGCCGCAGACAGTGCGCTATGGAGGCAATACAACCTGCGTGGAAATTGAGGCGGGCGCACATACGCTGATCCTGGATGCGGGCAGCGGAATCATTCGCCTGGGCGATGATCTGCTGCGGCGGGCAGCAGGACGAGAACTGGACCTGGCGCTGTTTATTACTCACGGGCATGG
>DATGKW010000171.1:0-10300 GCA_035294465.1 Ktedonobacteraceae bacterium
CTGAAGCCGGTCGAAATCGATGGCGCCCGGATTTGTCATAGCGTGAAAGGTTGTGCCTTTGATTAAGAGGATCAGCCAGGTCGCCGCGCTCACCGGATCAAGATCGGCGCGAAACAGGCGCTGCTCTTTGCCCCGGCGCAGGATCTGCTCAATGTAGCCATGCCAGCCTTCATCTAACCATTTGAGATGCGCCTGGATGGTTGGATCGTGCAGCGAACGCAGGGTCAGCTCGCTCATCACAATGAACATTTCCGGCTTCTCGCGCAAAAGATAGCCCATTTCCGCGAACTCGCCTCGAATTTGTTCCAGTGGCGTACTCATCTCAAAGGATGAATCTGGCAGATAGGCCGTCATGAATTGCTTGAGGAGATACTCGACGACTCCCTGAATGAGGTCTTCCTTGCGCGCGAAGTAGTAATGCAGTGTGGCGATGTTGACGCCAACATGGGCGGCGATATCTCTGGTGCGAAGTTGCTCAAAGCCTCTTTCTGCGATCAGATGATATGTAGCCTCCACCAGCGCCTGTCGCCGTTCCTCACCCGGTGTTTTGGGCGTGGTGCTTTCGTTGAGAATGCGCCTGGCTACCGCGTTAATATCCTGCTCAGTTTGCTTGCTATCGTCCATTATTTTCCTCTCAATCAATCACTTGATTGATTATAACACACAGGCGAAGATATTTGTCAATCAGTTGGCAGTCCCCATTATCCATATTCCCATCCTCGTCCTGCTGGCGCTCGCCATGCGTGGGATTCACCTGGAGTCGCTGCTCAAATTCGCTCTGGCCGCGCTGATCGGGCTGCCTCCCTGCTTCGCGCTCGCTTTCCTGGTCCGTAAGATTCCGTACGCAAGCAGGTTTCTCTAAGGGAAGTTGGCCGGCATACATAGTAGGTGCAGAGGTCAGCGTGGTACAATTTGTGCAGATACCCTTTCCTCAGAGGAAAGAGCCACGCTGACAAAGCACAGGCAGCATCAACGCAGCAGTTGGGAGGCAGCTATGTACAGCCAGGTCGAAGCTCTGGAACGCGAGCAGTTGCGTCTGCTTCAGGACGAACGTTTATGCAAGATGATCTCCTACGTCCATGAGCACGTGCCTTTCTACCAAGATATGTTTGAGCGTCTGGACATACAGCCTGGGGATATCCGCTCGGTCGAGGATCTGTCCAGGCTTCCCTTTACACGCAAACAGGATTTGCAGGCACATTACCCCTTTGGTATGCTGGCCGTGCCGCGCGAGCAGACCATTCGCGTGCATGCCAGCAGCGGGACGACCGGCAAGCCCACAATTGTCTGTTATACGCGCAAGGACATCGATCTCTTCTCCGAGGTCATGGCGCGTTCGTTTGTCGCGGCCGGTGTGCGGCCGGGTATGCTCCTGCACAACGCCTATGGCTACGGCCTCTTCACCGGTGGCCTGGGTATCCATTACGGCGGCGAGGCGCTGGGCCTGACGGTGGTGCCGGTCTCTGGCGGGATGACCCAGCGCCAGTTGACGCTAATCCAGGACCTCAAACCAGACGTGCTCTGCTGCACGCCATCCTACGCGCAAACGTTGAGCGAGGAGTTCCGCAAGCGCGGCATTGGGCCAGACGAGATCAGCCTCAAGTATGGCCTGTTTGGCGCCGAGCCATGGACCGAGAAGATCCGCGCTGACATCGATAGCAGCCTGGGCATGCGTGCGACAAATCTCTACGGGCTGAGCGAGATCATCGGCCCAGGCGTTTCGCAAGAATGCATCGAGGAGCGCTCCGGCAGCCATATCTGGGAGGACCATTTCTATCCTGAGGTCGTCGATCCCAACACGGGTCAGCCGCTGCCCGATGGTAAAGCCGGCGTGCTGGTCCTGACCCACCTGACGCGCGAAGCCATGCCGCTCCTGCGTTACTGGACCGGCGACATCACTCACCTTACTCACAAATCCTGTTCATGTGGTCGTACTCACGTCAAAATGGGCCCCGTTCGTGGTCGCGCAGATGATATGTTGATTATCCGCGGCGTCAATCTCTATCCCACACAAATTGAAGAGATCCTGGTCGGGTTGATCGAGGTTGCTCCACACTACCAGCTTGTGGTCACACGAACGGGCACACTCGATGATATCGAACTGCGCGCCGAAGTCTCAGAGATGTTTTTCCAGAGCGTGACTCAGGACACGCCAATTGAAGAGGAGATTGAGGGCCATCCAGCCTTGCGTGAACTGCGCGCGACCATTCAGCAAACGATCAAGGACTCATTGGGCTTGACTGTGCAAGTCCGGCTGGCCCCACCCGGCACAATTCCGCGTAGCGAAGGCGGTAAGCTCAGACGGATCGTAGACTTGCGCAAGATATGAACAGGAGGCAAAGACGATGACAACAGGTTTAGAACTGGAAACCATGCTCTGCGAGGTAGATGGAGCGCTGGCTCGTTTGCGCATGAACCGCCCGGAGGTACATAATGCGGCCAACTGGGCCTGGGTAAACGACTTGGTGAGCGCAACGGAATACCTGGCGCAGCAGAGCGAGGTGCATGTAGTGATTGTCAGCGGCGAGGGCAGGTCGTTTTGCAGCGGGCTGGACGTGAAGGAACTGGCCCACGGCATGCTGACCCCCGACTGGTTCGCTACCTGGGAACAGGGCGTCATGGGCCTGGAGGAGTTGGACGCGATCACTATCGCCGCCATCCACGGTTACTGCCTGGGCGGCGGCTTGCAGGTAGCCCTGGCCTGCGACCTGCGTATCGCCGCCACCAACGCGGTCATGAGCATCCCGGCGGTGCGCGAGGGAGTGATTGCCGCGCTCGGCCCAATGCGCCTGGCCCGCCTGATCGGGGCCGGCCCCGCTAAACAACTCTGCTTGCTGGGCCACCGCTTCACGCCAGAGGAGGCCCTAGCGTTGCACCTCATTAGCGAGATAGTCCCGCCCGAACAGCTAGAAACGCGCGCGCTGGCCCTCGCTCAAGAACTGCTGGAGACCCCCTTCACCGCTTTGATGCACACCAAACATCAGATTGACTCGGCTTTCGAGGTGGACCGGGGTACGCTCATGGCAGAGTTCGTCGAGGATCAGGAGGAGTGCCTGCAATCGCCCGAACACCAGGCCGTGATGGCTCGCTATCGCGCCGAACAGGAGGCACGTCTGCGCGTACGCGAACAACAGGCCAACTCGTAACACGGGCCTGCTGGACACACCCAGGGAGACGAATGGCCGCTATTTGCTCGCGTCTTCTGGCCCGTCTGCCAGCTATTTCATCAATGCCGCTCCCAGCCGGCAGAAGAGTGCGCTTGCAAGTCCCAGGATTATAAGCTGAACCAGTGCTATAAGCGGAGAGCTGGGATAGGCATAACTGAACGCGGCGATAATGTCTAGCAAGCCAATGATAGCCAGCGTGACACCTGTCCAACGCGGATAGACTCGCGCACGTACTATGCCTATTCCCATGACGATATCGCCGAGGACAAGGAAGAGAAAGTTCACTATATAAAGAACCCCATTGAGAGTAAGGACCTCGAACGGAAATGATTGATGAGCCACCTGGCTGAGCGCCCAGGCACAGGAAAAAAGACCTATCACGATATTTAGCAGCCAGCCCGTTGCCAGCAAAAGGGCACCAGCTAAACCATACCATCCAGCACTGCTCGCCTGCTTCGCGGAAAAACCACGCAGTCCGGCAAAAGCCGCAACATAAATCAGCGTGAATACTGCCGCGTTTATGAAGGTAGCAGGGACAGTTGGGAGAGCGGATAGAGCAAGCAGCACCAGTATATACAGAATGGTGCCTATGCCGGCCAGTACAAAAGCAATGCCACTTCTCCGATACGTTTTGTATGCGCTCCCTACCGGCAGAGCTTGAAAGCTTCCAGGCGCGAAGCCCGGCGGCGGAGGAGCTATGGGCGTGGGCGCGAATGCCGCAACAGGCAGAGGAGAAGGCGTAGAATCGCCTCCTGGCGGAGAGGCCACCACGGTCGGAGCTACTGCCCCTTGAGCAAAGCCTTTGATCGGCTCTTTCGCTTCATAGGTGAAGGTGACATTTCCGATGCGCACGTTATCACCAGGATTGAGGAAGCGTGGCACCTTCGGGACCAGTCTCTGGCCATTTATCCAGGTACCGTTGCTGCTTCCCATGTCCATAATTACGAAACCCTGCCCCTCCGGGCGAATCAGCGCGTGGTAGCCCGAAACCTGGGGATCGTTCAGCACCTTCTGGTTATCGGGTGCGCGCCCAATCGTAAACGGAGCGGAACCAAGCAACACCTGGTCGAAGGAACCGGTGAGTCTGGCCTTCGGCTGCCAGTTAGCGGGCGCAGGCGGAGGAATGACCTGGCTCTCGCGCCGCGCCGTTCTGGCGCCATCGTCAGCAGGCTTCAAGCCGGTAAAGCCTATGGAAAACTGCGCGAAACTCATAGTTGTGCCAAAAAAGGTGAAGATGGAGTTCGCAACAGTTCCCCAGGGCGCGTTAAGCAAAAGCCCGATAAACCCGAAAATGAGCAGGGCGATTCCAACGACAAAGATAGCCTGACGCGCCCTGGGGTGGCTTAATGTCATGGATCTCTCCTGCTCATCTCCGATTGATCATTTGTTAGTATAACTATATATCCATCTATTTCGCTATACGCGTCTAGTTATACCATAGAAAATGCCGGGATGCAAGAGTGAATCTTGAACTGATTCTCTATCCTTTCGGAGAAATATCCTCCATATTTACACTATCCAAACGAAACACCGGGCATCTGGGCGCGGCCTGCGCCAATGCTTCGGGATCGCCAGGGATGTTGAGGAGCTTTTCAAAGTACTGGACGCCGTGCGGAACCTGGCGCGGGAATTCGCGCAGGATAGGAGCACGCTCTTCGACCGGCAACTCTACCAGCGCTATCGGCTCTTTCTTGCGCCCGCGCACAAGCATGCCCTTGCCAACCTTTCGCGCGTTCTTAACCCACTGCGTCTCAAAGCCGGTGACGACATAGCGCCGGCCATCGATGTGCAGTACGGAAACGGGCGTGCTGCGCATCTTGCCGGTCTTGCGCCCTGGAATGGAGAGGATGTACCAGGTGCCAAAGCTCATGCCCAGGCGGTTGAAGGCAATGATCAAACGATTAGCAAATTTGAGCCATTTGGGAAGGGGAGAATGAGTTGACATACTTATTCCTTTCATGAGAGCGTATCTTTGTCCGATTCTTGTGCCTGGGCGGAGACGATCCGTTCGCGCAGCCGCCGCGCCCAGGCCAGTTCAAGCTGCCACTGCTGGCCGATCATATCCATCAGGTCCACCGCGACGGCGTTATAGAAACTGCTCACGGATCCCTGTTTGGTTGGGTTAGTGGTAAAGTCCTGCGCTTCAGCCTGTTGGTAGCTCAAACCCATCTGGCAGTAGCCAAGATAGTGATCCACCAGAAAAAGTCGCTCCTCCGGCGAGACATACTCCAGATGCAGCGCCTTGATGCGAAAGATCCGCTGATAGGTTCCCTGGTTCGAGGTGGTATCCATCATCAAGTGGTGAAAACGCTCGCGCCCTGCCGGGGTAATTGCGAACACGCGCGCGGGTCGGTCTGTGGGAAAAGGGACCTGCTTCGGACCGGCCGGGGCAATCAATCCCGCCTGTTCCAATTTGCCCAGCAGCGACGAGAGCGTGCCCCGGCTGATGCGCTCCCAGGGTCCAGTGATGTGATTGGCGATGTCGGCGATCAAATAGGCATACAGCGGCCAATGCATGAGAAGTGCAAGCACGAGTAGTTCGTACATATTTGTGGACCTTCTTTGTTCCGAACAGCAATAGGTTTAGAAAAGCGTTTTGTTAAAACTATTATGAAGACAAAAAGAGCTTTTGTCAAGAAGAAACTATCCATTCTTCCCTTTTTGGGAAGCTCACATCAGGCAGAGGTTTGACAACCATCAGAAAACGGCGCATACTTGCAGTGCAGCAAGCAGCCGTAGAGACGCATGTGCCGGAGGGCAAGAGAAGGCATTATGAGCAACAAGAACAGTTTTTGGAGGGCTGGCGCGCAATCGCCCTTGCGACAATGGCGCAGCACACCGACCTATTTCTTCCTGGTCTGGCGCTGGGGCACGTGGATCTATGCTCTTATCTGGTTCTTCACCTTAAGTAACCCTTTGCCCAATATATTACCAACATTACGAATTTGTTTGGTGATTACATTTATTCAGGCATTAATTGTCACGCTCTATGCTCCAGTTTCGCGTATTCTACTCACCCATTTTCCTTCACGGCGCACGCGGGCAGCCAGGCATAAAGAGCAGAACCCGATCAGGAACTTGCGTCGCGCCCGCTGGCGCAATCGACAGGTAGCAGCCATTGATGAAGAAGCGCGCATTATTGGCCCGCTCGTGAACACGCGTAATATATATTGGAACATTTCGATTTATATCCTGGATGTAATCATCTGTGGACTGATTACCTATTTTAGCGCGGTAAATTCTTATCCCCCTTTTGGCGATGGCTCACCTTTCTACCGCTATGGCCTCTCTGCCGTGCTGGTCGCCGGCTTTACCTATAGTTACGGCGGTGGCCTGCTGGCGGCCCTGGGATACAGCCTTTTCATCATTTTCGGCGCCTTTTTCCATCCACCCGGTCAGATAAATTTCTACTCGGTCCTGCAAAACCCACAGGATCTCGTTGGCTCGCTGATCGACGCTCCATTGATTGCTCTGTTAGCGGCCTACCTGGCAAACCAGTTGAACAAGGCTATCCTCAGCAAACGTCAGGTGCAGGAGAACGCGCGGCGCGAACAGGCCCTGCGTGGCGTGAGCGAGATGATGGTCATGGGCATCAGCGACCAGGTGCAGCTTCTGCGCCAGAGTGTGCGAGCGATTCGCCAGGGCGGGCATTTTGAGAAGCTAGTGATCGCGCTGGTCAGACATGATAAGGGCCAGGAGCCACGCCCGGACTTTGATACGTATGTCGAGGCCGATGTCTCCGACGAGAATCATCCCGACGTGAGCCAGGAACTGGTCTCCCTGGTAGCGAAAACCGGGCGGCAGCATATGTCGTTCGATTCGCTCTCGCCCACGCTGGACGACTCCGGCTACGGCATCGCGCGCCTTTACCAGCCCTTTTTCAAGGATAATCAGGTCTACCTGGTTATCGGTGCAGAGAGAACGCGCCTCACTCCCTTTGATCAGCGCCATGAGAAGTTCCTGGCCACCGTCGGGCCTCAGTTGATTGTGGCACTTGAGAATATCCGCCTGACTGCGGAAACAGCGGCGCTGGCTACTATGGCCGAGCGCGGGCGCATCGCTCGCGAGATCCACGACGGCATCGCGCAGTTGCTCTATATGCTCAGTCTGAATAGTGAAACCTGCCTGGAACTGCTCGAACGCATGCCGGCCGCGGCCGACAATGGAAATAGTACCCTGGCTCCGCTTAAACACTACCTGGAAAAGCAGGTGACGATCTCGAAACAAGCCCTATGGGAAACGCGGCACTATATGTTCACGCTCCAACCCCTGATCAGCGGCGATACAACCCTGACGCAAATGCTCACGACGCAGCTGCACGAGTTCGAGACTATCAGCGGCCTGCCCGCGCGACTGGAGGTTGAGGGTCAGGAGGAAACGCTGAATGACGATGCCAGGCGCAACCAGCGCCGCGTGCAGATGGGCACCGCTATCTTTCGCATCACGCAGGAAGCGCTGACCAATGTTTATAAGCACGCACAGGCCAGCGCGTTGGAAGTTCGCCTGTGTCACCAACCTGATTGCGTCACCATCGAGGTCAGAGATAATGGCAAAGGCATGCCTCCCGTGAGCGATGGAACTGATACGGACAGACTCTACTCCGGGCGTGGCCTGCTCGGTATGCGCGAACGAGCCGAGGAACTGGGGGGTAGCTTCGAGATTCGCCCCAACCCGGCAGGCGGCACCAGAGTAATCGTCAGCATCCCTTTCCAGGGATAAAGGAGCAGCAGCAATGACAAAGACACGCATCATGATCGTAGACGATCACGAGGTTGTACGCATGGGCATGCGCTTGCTTTTTGAGACCGAGGATGACTTCACCGTGATAGGCGAGGCCAGCAACGGGGCCGAGGCGCTGGCCAAGGTTCCGGTCCTGGACCCACAGTTGATCCTGATGGATGTGCGTATGGAGAAGATGGGCGGGATCGAAGCCTGCCGCGAAATCAAAAGCCAGCATCCGCAAGTACATATCCTGATGCTCACGTCCTACAGCGACAATGACGCGGTTATGGCCTCAATGCTGGCCGGGGCCAGCGGTTACCTGCTCAAAAATCTCAACCGGACCGAACTTCTGCGCTCCGTGCGCCTGGTCGCCTCCGGCCAGACACTCATCGATCCAGCCGTCTCGCAACAGGCCATGCAGCGGCTCACCTCGGCTCCAGGCAGTGACCTGACCGATCGCGAGCGCGAGGTGCTGGCCCTGGTGGCTCGTGGCTACACCAATAAGCAGATTGCCGAGGAGCTCTATGTCAGCGAGAAGACCGCTCGCAACCACGTCAGCCATATTCTGGAGAAACTCGGCATGGCCCGCCGCAGTGAGGCCGCGGCCTATGCCGTTGAAAATAAACTGGTGCCGCCGAAGACACCACAAAGCTAAGAAAGTTTGAGAGGGAAAATCGTGACTACACCACCTACCCTGATTCCGCTGTTTGAAGAGCTGCACGGCGAACATGTACTGGTGCGGCCATACAGGGAAAGCGACGCGCAGGCGCTCTTCGAGGCAGTGACCGAATCGCGCGATCACCTGCGTCCCTGGCTCCCCTTCGCCGATGCACATCAGACAGTCGAGGAAAGCCGAGACTGGATCATTCATGTCATGGCGGAATGGCTGATTCGCACGAATCTGACGGTCAGTATCTGGGAGATAAGCACCAATCGCTTTGTAGGAGGCAGCGGGCTTCATCCTCACGATTGGGAAATCAGGTACTTCGAGATCGGCTATTGGCTGCGCGCCTCCGCCACTGGCCATGGATACGTCACCGAAGCAGTGAAGCTTCTGACCGATTTCGCCTTCGCCCGGCTCGCAGCCACGCGCGTCGAGATCCGCTGCGACGAGCGCAACGTGCGCAGCGCAGCCATTCCCCGCCGCCTGGGCTATGTACAGGAGGGCCTCCTGCGCAACAACAGCCTGGCCCCTGATGGTAGCCTGCGCAATACGCTGGTATTCTCTCTTGTACGGGAAGATAGAGCCTGAAGTGAGAGTCAATAATTCATAATCAACAGATGCTCAGCCTCTCGATTATTACGATCCTGAAAGCTCACCAGGTACTTCTTCTCAAATGCCCGCATGGTCAAACCCTTTTGCCCATAGAGGTCCTGGATCAGGGGCGTGTTCTTGATGACCAGCAGAAAGCGGGCCGGGCAGCGAGTGAGCAAATAATCGGCCAGGCGCTGCTGGTCACGGGGACCGAACTCGTTGCGCGTGTAGGTGCTGAAGTCGCTGTCATAGGGCGGATCGAGGAAGAGAAAATCCCCGACGCGCGGTGGGTGCTTGCGCAGAAACTCCTCGAAGTCCAGGCTTTCGAGCACAGTATTGCTGAAATGCCTCTGTAAGTCGCATGAGCGCAACGCATCGATCTTGCGCGCCAGGTCTTTGCGATTATACGTAATCCCACCGTAAGGTACGTTGAACGCGCCACAGCGATTGTAGCGAAACATCGAGGCGTAAGCATTCTCGCGCACAAAGAAGAAGATCGCGGACGCTGCACCGGGCGCGATGATTACGGCCGGCAGCATATTATATAAGTGGCGCAAATGCATATAAAAGGCGCTTTTGAGCGCACATTCCAGATTGGAGAGGATATCGTGCTCGGACAGCGGCCATTTCTGCTGCTCCAGACGGTGCATGCGCCGCGTCTTCTGAAAAAGGTTGCGCCTCAGCTCGCGGTAGAAGTTTTCCACGCCCTGCACGTAGAGTGGCGCAGCCATCGCATAGAACGTGAGCCAGTGAGTCTGGAGGAAAGCCGCCAGCCGCTGTTCCAGTTCGCTGCGCTCGCCTCCTTCACGCGCGAAAGCCGTATACATTGCCACCAGTTCGCCCGCATGGGCATCGACCAGGTCGCTGATTCCGCGCCAGCCGCTCGCCAGATGATCCAGCGTGTGTAGAAAGTCGGTATCCTGCCGCGCAACCATCGTATAAAACTGCATTAATTCTTCAGAGCGGTCATTAATCAGCTTCTCCCGTGCCTCAATCGAGAAAAAGACGGCTCCTCCGCCCACAAACGGCTCGTAATAGCGCTCGAACGCCGGTAGCAGCGGTAGAATATACTTCAACTCCAGCTCTTTGCCCCCGGCCCACTTAATCAATGCAGGCAGGCGTTTCGTGACCACATCATTACCTCAGCTACTTTTTT
>DATGKW010000172.1:0-48949 GCA_035294465.1 Ktedonobacteraceae bacterium
GGCAGGCCAAGCTCGCGCGCGGCTCGTGCCGCTTCATCCGCGTTTGTCGCAAGAGAGCCAGGAACGATGGGAATGCCGGCTTTTTGCAGGAGCGAACGCGACTGTATCTCAGACCAGACACCTCTGGCCGGAAAATCATGAACGATTGGCGGCAAGGCTACTTCCTGCGCTTGTTCAGAGGTCGCGCGCAATTGTTCAGACCACCAGAGAAATTTGCCCAGGGCGCGCATTCCGTGCTCCATGCCGGCGGTGAAGTGCAGACCGGTGCGCTCCACAGCTGCGCGCGCGGTTCGCGAGAGGTCCATGCAGGTATTGGAGATAAGCACAACCGGATGAGGAGCCACGCGAATGATGCGTGCAAGGTTATCATACGCAGGTAGCATCGCCGCCAGCATTTCCGGTGTTGGCTCGCGCCCGCCTTCGGTAGCTGTGAGGTTCAGGACAAAATCGATATTCGGATCGTGGGTGACGACTTCGAGCGAACGCTGCTGGATCGTGGAGTCAACGACGACATAGCCGGTCACATCCAGCGGATTATGGCAAGTCGAGAAAGGCGGCAAAATGGCTTGCAGCCCCTCTATCGTTTCCGGCGCGAACTCCGGTATTTCCAGGCCAACATCTTCCGCCAGGTCCGCAATGATGTCGCAGGCTCCGCCGGAGGGCGTGACCACGCCCATGCGGCGACCGGGCAAGGGTTCGGTGTAGCCAGCGAGACCAGCGGTGGTCAGGAGATCTTCAAGTGAAGAAACGCGGATAATGCCAAGCTGGCGCAAAGCCGCATCGTTCACTGCATCGTCGCCGACAAGCGCTCCGGTATGAGCAAGTGCAGCCCGCGAACCGGCTGCACTGCGCCCTACCTTGAGCGCCACGATAGCCTTGCGCAGCGCGCGGGCTTTCTCAGCCACGCGGCGCAGTTCATCAGGATGGCGAATACTCTCCAGGAAAAGCGCGATTGAACGGGTAGCTTTGTCCTCCAGCAGATATTCCACTACATCCGTCACTGAAATCATGCTTTCGTTGCCCATCGCTACCAGCAGGCTCAGCCCGATAGCGTGCCCCTGGGCAAAATTCAGAACAGCGCTGGCCAAAGCCCCGCTTTGCAGGATCACGCCGACCGGGCCGGCCTTCATTGGCGGCGCAATTGGCAGGCCATAAGGTGTAATTCTGTCGGTGACGTTGATGAAGCCATTGCCGTTGGGACCCAGGATCGTCAGCGCGTGCTCCCGCGCAAAGGCAAGCAACGCTTGCTCAAGCTGCGCTCCTTCGGACCCTATCTCGCTGAAGCCCGCCGTCAGAACCACAAACTGCTTAGTACCCAGCGCGGCTGCTTCCTGAATGATTGGGAGCACGCGCGGCGTCGAAACCATGACGAAGACGAGGTCAACCGGCTCAGGTAGATCGCTAAGCGTTTTATAGGCGCGTTCGCCATGCACGATCTCGCGATGGGGATTGACCAGGTAGACAGGGCCGGGAAAGCCGAAGTTTTTCAGGTTCTCGAAGGTATAGAGCGACCAGCGCGAATTATCGGTTGCCCCCACCAGAGCAATACTCCGTGGGCGAAAGAAGCACTGAAGCTGCGCTGCTGATATCTGCCGGGACTCGGTCATCCTGTATCACCTCGCACATTGACTCGTACAACGCTGTAAGAGATTTGATCGGTGAGAAGCTCATTCAACCAGGCGAAAATATGGGAGGGTAAAATCCTCCCCCACAGCCTCAAAAGTGACCTGCACTGGCGCTCCGACCCTGATACGCTCGCGGGGAGCATCGATGATGCGCGACATCATGCGCACGCCCTCTTCCAGTTCAACAATAGCCACGATAAAGGGCACATCGCCGGCGAACAGCCCGTATGCCTGATGCGCGACCGTGTACGAATAGATCGTGCCTCTGCCCGTTGCCACAATCCACGAGAGTCGATCCGATGAGCAATGCGGGCAGAACGCGCGCGGATAGAACACGGTCCGCGCACAGGCATCGCAGCGTTGAAGGCGCAACTCGCCTCGCGCCAGACCTTCCCAGTAGGGGCGCGAGTCGCTGTCCTGCTGCAGCATGGATGCTGGAATCTGTGCTGGCATGGGTGATCAGTCCTTTCCTAAGATGACGGTAGCCGCCGATGAGAGAACGCCACCGGTGCCATGAGCGACGGCGGTGCGCGCGCCTTTCACCTGGCGTGGGCCACACTCACCGCGCAACTGCCGCGTAGCCTCGATGAGCAAGAAAATGCCGTACATACCAGGATGACAGTAGGAAAGCCCACCACCGTTGGTATTCATTGGAAATGGTCCGCCTGGCGCGGTACGCTGCCCGCTGACGAACGCGCCGCTCTCGCCGCGTCCACAGAAACCCAGCGCCTCCAGCGTGAGCAGGACCGTGATCGTAAACGAGTCGTAGATCTCAACCACATCGATTTCGGCAGGAGTGAGGCCGGCCATAGCGAAGGCTGCCTGCCCAGAGGCAACGGCAGCCTGGTGCGTGGCCAGATCGGGCATATTCGCGATCGAATTGTGGGTATGTGCCTCCCCGTGCCCAAGAATCCAGACCGGGGCCTTGCGCGTCTCCCTGGCTCGTTCGGCCGACGCGACCACCACAGCGCCGCCGCCGTCGGTCACAAGGCAACAGTCCAGCAGGTGCAGCGGCTCGGCAATCCAGCGCGAATTGAGTACATCTTCAATAGTGATTGGATCGCGCATCATTGCCTTCTCGTTCATTGAGGCCCATTTGCGCGTAGCGACCGCTACCTCCGCCAGTTGCTCGCTGGTAGTACCGTATTCGTACATATGGCGCGTGGCTGCGAGTGCGTAGGCTCCCACCGGCGTCGGCAAGCCAAAGGGCAGCTCGTACTGGTCGGTCAGCCGAAATGTGAAGTTTCCGCGATTGCGCGAGCGGTCGGAGCGCTGAGTGCTGCCATAGGCAATCAGGGCAACATCGAACAGGCCCGCCTCGATGCCCGCGACTGCATGGCCGACGTGCGCTTCGAACGAACTGCCGCCGATATTGGTGGTATCGGTATATTTCGGCCTGATCCCCAGATACTCAGCCAGCATCAGATTAGGCGACCAGGACCAGTTGCCCGCGCAAAAAAGCGCATCCACGTCGCCAAAGGCCAGGCCAGCTTCGTCGAGCGCGACGCGGGCCGCCTGAAGCTGGAGTTGCAGAACTGTTTTGTCAGGCGTGCGGCCAAGATCGGACTCAGCCACGCCCACAATCGCTGCTCTGGCAGGTGTACCCATCAAAGTGATTCTCCCAGTTTCACATGGCCGCGCAGCAGGTTGCGCGAGATAATATAGCGCTGAATCTCGTCTGTACCCTCAAATATGCGATACAGGCGCACCAGGCGATACCAGCGTTCAATCGGTAGCTCTTTGGTATAGCCCATGCCGCCGTGAATTTGCATCACCCTGTCGATCACGTGGTTAGCCATATTCGCGCCGTACAGCTTGGCAATTGAGGAGGCGTGGCGCGCGTCCATGCCATTCTCAGCCTGCCAGGCCGCGTGAAGCACAAGCCAGCGTGTGGCTTCGATCTCCACGTGCGAATCGGCGATCATCCACTGGATGGCCTGATATTCGGCGATGGGCTTGCCCATAGAAATGCGCTGCTTGGAGTAGTCTATAGCCATCTGCAACGCTCGCTCGGCCAGACCAACCGCACTGGCCGGAATACGCCAGCGGCCCGCGCCGATCCACTGCATGCCCAGATCGAAGCCGCCATTGAGCTTACCCAGGATATTTTCTTCGGGCACGCGTACATTCTCGAAATAGAGCGAAGCCGGCCCCCAGTCGCCCATCGTAGGAATGTAACTGGAGGTCCAGCCCATCTCGCGATCAACCAGGAAGCAGGTAACGCCGCCGTGCCCGCCCTTCTCTGGATCGGTCACAGCAAAGACCATAGCGAAATCGGCCTCGTTACCGTTGGTGATGAAGATCTTCTCGCCATTGAGCACCCACTCGTTGCCATCCTTTACTGCGCGCATTTTGATATTGGCCGCGTCCGAACCAGCGCCCGGTTCGGTCAGTGCGAAGCAGGAACGCCGCTCTCCATTGATCGTCGGGATCAGATAACGCTTCTTCTGCTCCTCGTTGCAGTAGTAAAGGATGTTATCGGCCGTGCCGCCAAAGTTGAACGGCACAAAGGTACGGCCTAGCTCCATAGCAACAATTGCAGTCATGACCGCGCCAAGATTGGCCCCGCCGTACTCTTCGGGCGTGTTAATGCCCCAGAAGCCCATCTCCTTGCCCTTCGCCTGAAGCTCGCGCAGCTTCTCGCGGGTGATGCCCGGCTTGCCTTCGCGCTCGTTGCGCAGGACATCTCCTTCCAGAGGAAGCAGTTCTCGGTTGACAAATTCACGAACGGTCTGCTGAACCATCTTTTCTTCGTCGGATAGTCTAAAATCCATGAAGGTTGCTCCTTTGCACTGCTGGCTGAAACGCTCTTCGAGAAACTATGAGTCTGGCTCGCGGTCAGGCGCAGATGCTTTTCCCGCCTGACCCATACCGTCAGATTGCCCGGCGGCAGGCTTGCGCAAAAGCTGGGCATGAAAATATTCAAGTTGGGCGGAGATATAGGTCTCCAGGTCGATCTCCGGCGCAAAATGCCAGGTTTTGTGCAACGCCCACAGGTGCGCAAGGCCAAGCACATTCGCCGCTAGAACACGCGGCTCCGGTATATCCGGCGCAAAGACACCGACCTGCTGGCCTTCCCGAAAGAGTTCAAGAAAGCGGTTATCCAGGTTTTTAATCATGGAAAGGATACGATGTCGGGTCTCGCGCGGAAGAGTGGAGCTATCGCGATACATGATAATCAACATCTTCGATCCCCTGTCCAACGATCTGTAAAGCTCGCGCACAATGAAATCGAAGCGTTGTAGTGGATTGGCAATCTCGCTACTTTGCTCAAAGAGGTTAAGGTGGAGGGTAGCAACTTCTTCGGAGCAGGCCAGCAGGATATCTTCTTTGCTGGGGAAGACATAGTAGATCAGCCCCGCACTTATACCCACTGCGCGCGCGATATCCGGAATCGTCGTGCCGTGATAGCCCTTGCGGCTGAAGAGATCGCGCGCCGCTCTGATGATTTCCTCGCGGCGAATAGCACGAATCGTTTTTGCGCCCACGCGTGTACTCGTCCTTCTTTGCACGTTGCACGAACTTGCCGTGAGATCAGGGAACCATTGGGACCAGCTCAAGCACAAGCATACCACATTTTGATTGAACATTCAATAGAAAAAATCGCCACATTTTTAACCCTTGAGCATTCAATTTGTTGCCCGGCGCCGGCTGGCTATGTTAGACTACTACCAAGCTTTTTACAGGTTGAGGGGAGGACTCTTTTCATGCAGCGCATATTTCTAACGGGCCTGTCCGGTTCGGGCAAATCGACAGTGGGCAGGCGCGTGGCTACTTTGCTGAACTGGGACTTCGTTGATACAGATGATCTGCTGGCCGCACGCGCCGGGATGCCGGTGGGCCAGGCGTTGAGAGAATACGGCGAGGAACGCTTTCGCCAGCTTGAGAGCGAGTCCCTGCGCGACGCGGCCAGCCACGAACACGTGGTAATCGCCACCGGCGGCGGCATCGTCATCGCTGAAAATAATCGGGCGTTTATGCGCGAACAAGGACAGCAGGTCTATTTACAGACCAGCGTTGAGACCGCCTGGCAGCGCGTTCTGGAGCAGCAGCGAAACGCGGGAAAAGAGGTGGAGCGGCCATTGATCACCGGCCAGGATGGGCAACAGCGCTTGCGCGATCTGCTGGCCGCGCGCGCAGCCTGGTACGAGCAGGCTCCGGTACATATCGCAACCGATGCCATGACCCTTGAACGTGTCGCGCAGCAAATTGTCGTTGAAGTTCTGGCGCGTGGCCAACTGCTGGCCCCCGCTTCGACGCGCATCTCTACCAATCTGCGCCTGACGAACGCGATCTCTCAAGCTGTGATCGAATGGGGCAGCTTCTGCCAGTTGCCTGAAGCACTGCGGGTCACAGGTGCGCAGCGGCGTGTCTTTGTCATCACCGATTCCTCAGTTGGAGCGCTCTATGCCGCGTGTACTCACAACTTGCTGGAACAGGCCGGGCTGGAGCCGCAGATCTTCACCGTGCCCGCTGGCGAGTCCAGCAAATCCTTCGCCTGCTTCCAGCAGATTATCGACTGGCTGGTTGAACAGCATGCCGAACGCGCTGAGCCGCTGGTTGCCCTGGGAGGCGGCGTCGTCGGCGATCTGGTCGGCTTTGTGGCCGCCTGCTATCGGCGCGGCGTCCCGCTAATCCAGGTTCCCACAACGCTGCTAGCTCAGGTCGATTCTGCCATCGGCGGCAAGACCGGCATCAATCACGCGCTGGGTAAAAATCTGATCGGCGCGTTCTATCAGCCAAAGCTCATTTTTGTCGATCCCGCTGTGCTCCTGACACTGCCGGAGCGCGCGTATCGCGAGGGCTGGGCCGAGATCGTCAAATACGGCGTGATCCTGGACGCGGAACTCTTCGCCATGCTGGAGGAACGCCTGCCAGACCTGAAGCGGCGGGATGCAGATCTGCTCACCGAAGTTGTGGCACGCTGCATTCGCCTCAAGATGGATGTAGTGCAGGCCGATGAGCGAGATAGCGGGCTGCGCAACATTCTTAATTATGGCCACACTTTCGGGCATGCTTTGGAAGCCACCACCGCTTATGGCACCTGGCTGCACGGCGAGGCGGTGTCAATCGGCATGGAGGTTGCGGGCCGGATCGCCGTAGCACACAGGCTGATTTCCGAACGGGACCTGGCACGCCAGCGCAACCTGCTGCAAGCCATCGGGCTGCCTATAGCCTGTCATGGCACCGATGGCGAGGCGATTCTGGTCGCGATGCAGCACGACAAGAAAGTGCAGGCAGGGCGCACACGCTGGATACTCCCCACGCGCATCGGAGAAGCACAAATGTACGGCGATATTCCCCTGGAACTGGTGCGCGAGGCCATCGCAGCCGTTTGCCAACCGGAGAGCGTGGTGCGATGAAATACGCTGGGTTGATCGGCTCACCGGTGGCGCATTCTCTTTCGCCGCGCATGCATAACGCGGCTTTTAAGACGCTGGGCATCGAGGCACGTTACGATCTCTGGGAGACACCCGCCGAAGAACTGGAGGCGCGCGTGCAATCCCTGCGCGCTGTGGAGATGTTCGGCGCAAACGTCACTATCCCTTATAAAGAGGCTGTGCTGCCCTGGTTAGACGAGTGTGATCCCCAGGCCGCGCGGATCGGTGCAGTCAATACCATCGTCAACCGCTCCGGTCGCCTGATCGGCTACAACACGGACGCCCCCGGCTTTCTCTGCGCTTTGCGGGAGCACGCCGGGCCAGAGCTTGACCTGGCCGGCAAACACGCGGTAATTCTGGGCAATGGAGGAGCGGCACGCGGAGCTGCAATGGCTCTGCTGGATTGCCAGATACGCGCCCTTTCCATTCTGGGACGCAATAGACAACATGTCGAAGAACTGGTGGAGCATCTGCACAGGGAAAGCAACACATCAAGAGTAGATGGCATACTACTGGGAACGCCTGAAGTCAGAGAATGTCTGGCGAAAGCAGACTTGATGATCAATACCACCTCGCTTGGCCTCAAATCAGGCGACGAGATGGCGCCAATCGAGGTTGGGGCGCTGCCCCGGTCGGCCCTGGTCATGGACATGATCTTCAATCCTCCAATGACGCTCTTGCTGCGGGCCGCGCACGAACATGGGTGTTCCGTACTGAACGGCCTCTCGATGCTGCTTTACCAGGGAACCCTGGCATTTGAATTATGGACCGGCCAGAACGCGCCAGTCGACGTGATGCGCGCCGCTCTGGACCTGAAATAGCGAGGAAAAACGTATGTTGAGATTTCTTACCTCCGGCGAATCGCACGGGCCGGGGCTGACAACCATTATCGAGGGCTTACCTGCTGGCCTACCTCTGAGCGCGGAAGAGATTGATATTCACCTGGCACGCAGACAGGGCGGTTATGGACGTGGCGGGCGTATGAAGATCGAAAAGGACCGGGCGATTATTCGCTCCGGCGTGCGCCATGGCCTGACGCTTGGCTCGCCGATCACCCTGGAGATCAATAATCGCGATTGGGAAAACTGGCAGGTCAAAATGAGCGTCACGCCAGTAGAAGAGGAGGTTGCGCCGGTCACACTGGCCCGGCCAGGACACGCCGACTTTGCGGGCGTCATCAAGTATGGGCACCAGGATATCCGCAACGTCATCGAGCGCTCCAGCGCCCGCGAAACCGCTGCGCGCGTCGCCGTAGGAGCTGTCTGCCTAACCCTGCTCAAGCAATTCGGCGTAGAGATCCATAGCCATGTGCTCTCCATCGGCCCCATAGGCGAGCGCGACGATGGGCGGAGCGCAGTATGCCGCCAGTTTGATTCCGCGTACTGGGAAGCCGTCGAAGCCTCGCCGGTGCGCTGCGGAGAGAGTGAACTGGGCGAGCGCATGGTCGCCTTTATTCAAGAGTGCAAAAGCAAAGCCGAGACATGTGGCGGCGTCTTCGAGGTCGTAGCGACGGGCGTGCCTATCGGTCTGGGAAGCTACAGCCAGTGGGATCGTCGCCTGAGCGGGCTGGTTGCTCAGGCTATGATGAGCATTCCCTCTGCCAAAGGTGTCGAGATCGGTAGCGGCTTCGCCAGCAGCGCCCGCTTCGGCTCGCAGGTCCACGACATCATCCGCAAAAGTGAAAGCGGCGAGTGGCAGCGCCTCTCCAACAACGCTGGAGGCATCGAAGGCGGCATGAGCGACGGGGAACCAATCGTCGTGCGCGTCGCCGTCAAACCCATCGCTTCGCTAGCGCACCCTCTGCCTACCGTTGATATCCAGAAGCAAGAGAACGTCGAAGAGGGTCGCTACGAACGTAGCGACGTATGTGTTGTTCCAGCAGCTGGCGTCGTGGGCGAGGCCATGCTGGCTATCGCCCTGGCCGGAGCCTGGCTGGAAAAATTCGGCGGCGACAGTTTGGCGGAAATGCGCACGAATGTTGAGGCGTATCGGGCGAGGATCGGGCCACATTAAAAGATACATTGCTTCTCCAAATCGCCCTAGAGAGTCGTTTCTGCTCAGCGCTCAATGCCGAACAGCGCTCAATTAAGTTCGCGCATCAACGCCAGCACATTATCTACATACTGCCAGTTGTAGATTCCGTAGTGTTCGACGGCCCAGCCACCCTCGTTATAGGCGCTGATCACCTTCACCAGATCGCCGTGGAAGGCTCGCCAGAGCCATTCCAGATAGGTTGCGCCTAGATTAAGGTTATCTTGAAGATCGTAGGGATCAAGCTGCTGGCCCGTGTCTGCATTGATCTCCATGGCTGTGTAGGGCATAAGCTGCATAACGCCGATACCACCGTCCCAGGCAATCACGTGCTGAGTCCAGTTGCTCTCCTGCCAGGCAATAGCCATGAGTAGTCTGGCCGGCAGGTGGTGAACTGCGGCAACATGGTAAAGCAGGCGATGAACCTGCGGACGACTCGACCAGCCGAGCGCATTGTAGGCATACCAGCGTACAGTGCCCTCGGCCGTAATTCCAGAAGGACCGGAACGCCAGCGAGACGGGATGCAGAGCCGCTGGTTAACAAAGATCAGGTTCACATCCCGAATATCGTTAGTATGCGCCAGCGTGAATATGGTGGTATGATAGTGCATAGCAATGGCTGTGAGCGTATCGCCAGCTTCGACAGTGTACCAGGTGCAGGCACGTCGGTTTTGCGCAGCCAGAAAACCGGTCGGCAGAATGGTAATAGCAATGCTCGCACAGAGCAGCAGCGTGCTCAACAAAACGAGCAGGAACTTCTTGAGAAACATGCGCAGGCAGCGAACAAACCCACCAGAGAATCGCATAGGCGTCGCTCGTAACCTGCTTCGATCAGGAAGATAGTTCGGTAATGCGACGGTCATGGTCGACTCCTTTCTGCTCTCACTATATAGGGCAATGGAATATATGAAAGGGAATATACAGGAGCGCAAAAAGTTCCTGTAGGTAATCCCGCGCTGGAACTGACAGAGGAGCAGTTTTGTGAAAGGCGAAGAAGCATTGACGGCAACCGTCGAAGAATACTTGGAGACCATCTATAACATGGCCGCGGAAAACGAAGTGGTGATCGGCGCGCGGCTGGCTGAGAAGTTCCACGTGGCTCCGCCAACCGTCACAGAGATGCTTAAGCGCCTGGTCAGGGATGGCTATGTTGAGATGGACCAGAAACGCCAGGTCAGTCTGACAGAGGCTGGTTACACAGCCGCCGAGGCCGTTTTGCGGCGTCACCGCCTGACCGAGCGCTTTCTGACAGATATGCTGGGAATGCAGTGGCATCAGGTTCACGAAGAGGCTTGTCGCCTGGAACATTTTATTTCGGGCGCGGTTGAAGAGCGTGTGCTGGCCAGTTTGAACTTTCCGACGACCTGCCCACATGGTAATCCTATTCCCGGCCAGGTACCCAGTGCGCGCACATATCTCCAGGATCACGGCGCGATCCGGCTTTCGACAGTTGCCCAGGGAGAGATCGTCAAAGTGTTTTGCATCTCAGAGGTTGTCGAAAACGAAGAAGCTCTGATCCACTACCTGCATGACAAAGGGTTGACTCCCGGCACAGAATTGACCATGCTGGTTCCCCCGGACGCTGCCGAAGAGGCGCACGATCCCGATTGTCACCTTCTGGTCGACGGCCAGGAGGTAACAATCAGGAAGGCGATTCCGGCAAAAATCTGGGTGACGCGTGTTTGATCCCCACGAATATAGGACCCTTGACTTTCTGCTTTAGGGCATGCTAATATCTGACCGGAGTGCTCGGATTTAAAAAATCACCTTCCGAGCAGTTCAACCATTTTTTAGCTCAGGACGGTCAGGAATGTTAGCAACGTATGTGCTTTTCTTACGCGAGGGGTTGGAAGCCAGTCTGATTGTAAGTATTCTCTTTGCTGTACTGCGTCAACTTGGCCAGATGAAACAGGCACGGGCTATCTGGATCGGAGTTGGCCTGGCCATTTTCGGCTCGCTGCTGGGAGCGGTCCTTATTTTCACACTTGTTCACCAGTATGTAGATACGACAGGCCAGACGATCTTTGAAACTTTCACCTATTTGATAGCCGTTGTCATCTTAACCAGCATGACCTTCTGGATGCAAAAGCACAGTCGCTCCTTAAAACAAGAGATCACCGAGAAGGCTAAAGCGGCTGGCTCCGGCTTTGCGCTTGGCCTGCTGGCTTTCACTTTTGTCGGACGCGAGGGGCTGGAGACGGCCTTCTTTGCCCTGGCTTTTGCTTTCCAGACCAACGGCTGGATGCTGTTACTAGGCGGCTCCCTGGGCATCCTATCATCGTTTGTCCTGGCCTTTATGATTTACCGCCTCGGCTATCACCTGAACTATCGTATCTTCTTCCGCGTCATGGGTATTCTTCTGCTTTTCTTTGCCGCTGGCCTGCTGGCCGATGCCGTGCAGAACATGCAGGAACTGGGCTGGATTCCTTTCGGCCTGACGCCCCTCTGGAACACCGCGCACATTCTCAGCGAGGATAGCACGCTGGGCGACCTGCTGCACAGCATACTTGGCTATGCGGAAGCACCAACTATCCTGCAAGCAACTTTGTATGTATTTTTCCTGGTGTCTGCAATATCTGCCTTCATTTTTGCAGCTTCTCCTGTCAGCCCGAAGAAGCAAAATACACCCTGGATCTCGCTCAGGAGAGACTAACTAAAATCTATAATCGTTTCTATCTCAACTCGCTGGGACCGAAAATGGGCTGCTTCCAGCTTTACGCATTGCCTCCATAGCCTCATCCATGGTAAAAAGTCTGGTGATCTCATTCACCTTCATAATCCCGGAAGCCTTAACAGCAAGACTGACCGCCGAAGCAGAGATATCATCAGGAACCTCAAAAAGGACCATACCATCATATTCCCCCAGAGAGTAGTACAGACCAAGTAACTTCCCGCCTAATCTCTGCACAAGATCTCTGCTAGGAATGGCGCGGTCTTGCGGATTCTTTATCATCTTAGCCCAGGTTTCAGGTGTGTAGGTCATCTGCACCATATAGAGAGCCATAACAATTCCTCCTCATATCAGAACATGGCCGCATGTTCTCTTGCACATTTAGAGTTTGCCTTTTCCTCAACTCGGAAATATTTCTTTGAAAACGCTCGACTCACATTCCAGCGTACTGGTTCAGATCAAGGTGAGCATTCGACCTCCCCACAAGGGCCTCGTAAGCATGCTAAGTATTTCCTTCGATAGATACCATACTTGCAGGAAGTAAGCAGCAGGAGCAGCCCTCCCTTCTCGCTCACTTTTCTTCTGGTAAACCAAAGAGAGTATCTCGCCATTCATAAAGAGAGAATTGACGGGAAAAGATACGAATTTCACGCAATATTCTGGCAATAGGTATGTTATTCGTAGAGAATATGGACTTCCTCTGCTAAATCATTGCAAAATCGCTGAGATTTCAGGTACAATAGGATCTGGCAACTCAGTCTGGTAATGCATACATTCAGGTTTCTCTCTTTGTATTCCTTTTACTCCAGTTCCCCCCGAAAGGAGTCATAATGCTGCGGGAACCCATTACAATCGACCGGCGAGTGATCGAAGGGATCATCACTCGCGAAGACGCTGAGTTCCGTAGGCGTACACCACGTTCCCATGAGATGCACGAACGGGCCAAAGCGAGCTTACCCCTGGGGGTAGCCAGTTCGTTTCAAGCGGTGGAGCCCTACCCTCTCTTTATCAGCCGGGCCAGAGGAAGTTCGATCTGGGACATCGACGGAAACAAGTATACCGATTTCCATATGGCCTTCGGCAGCTTGCTGGTGGGCCACGCGCATCCAGTGCTGATCGAGGCTCTGAACCAACAGCTTGACGACGGCCAACTCTATTCCTTGCCCTGTCCCGATAATGTCTATGTGGCTGAGGAGCTGATTCGCCGGTTCGCTCCACTGGAGCAGGTACGTTTCTGCAATTCGGGGACGGAGGCCACAATGGAGGCGATCCGCCTGGCGCGAGCATTCACCGGACGCGACAAAGTTGTCAAGACCGAGGGCAGCTACCACGGCCACCACGACACCGTGATGATGAGCACCAAGCCCGCGCGTGAAGCTGCCGGGCCTTACGCGCGCCCACATACAGTGCCTGCTACCGGAGGCGTTCCGGCCAATCTCAAAAACAATACCATCATTGCCCCTTTTAACGACGCTGAAACCCTCGACCAGATCTTGAGCGAACACGAGGGCGAGATTGCCGCAGTGATTACCGAGCCGGCCCTGATGAACGTCGGCATTATGCTGCCTAAAGACGATTACCTGCAACAACTACGCACGGTCACTCGCCGCCATGACGTCTTGCTCATCTTCGACGAAGTGAAAACAGGCGTGACGGTCGCTCCAGGCGGGATTACCGAGATCTACCCGGTTGAGCCTGATCTGATCTGCCTGGCCAAATCGATTGGCGGAGGTGCGCCAATCGGTGCTTTTGGTGGGCGCAAGGATATTATGGATCTGATCGGCGAGAGGAAGGTCTATCATATGGGCACGTTCAATGGGAATCCACTTGCGATGACAGCCGCGCGCGTTACCCTGACGCGGCTTCTCACTTCCGAGGGGCATGCTCACGCCAACAGCCTCTCCCGACAACTGGCCGATGCCTATCTTGGCATCATTGATGAATATGCTATGCCCATGCATGTAGCCCAGATCGGCGCGAAAGGTTGCGCGATGTTCCGGCACGAACGAGCCTACAATTACCGCGCCTGGTGGGAGGTCGATATGCGCCTTTCTTACGCGTACTGGCTCTTTCTGGCCAATCGCGGCATCCTCTTCCCGCCGGGCCTTGACGATCAGTGGACAATCTCTATTCAGCACACACAGGACGACATCGACCACCACGCGCACGTTTTCCAGCAATTTGTGAAGGAACTGCTGCGCTAGCTCCCATAGCCGGTATCTCTCAGTTTGTAGACGAGCCAGGGCAATTTTGTTATACTCCGCTCAGAAATACATCGGGCTGTGTCTCTATCAGGAACATAGCCCGTGATCCTTGCTTTTTTACGCGCGAAAAAAACCTTTGCAGGATAGGCGAATAAAACTGATGAATAGTCAAGACCTTGCTCATTCCACCACCGAGGCAACCGGCACGCCAGCGCCCGGTGGAAAAGACGCGGATGTTGTGAATATCGTCCAGGCACCGGCAGAGATGGCCAATGGCGCGCCCCCGCCGTCTACGCTGCCATTCTTGCGTGGCCTTTCGCCTTTCTGGCATGATCGCTTGATTGAAGCCGGCCTCATAGTCTCGCTGGGACTTTACTATCTGGTAGGCAACCCTAATTTCGGCGCTGGCAGCTTCTTGCATATACCGCCTTATCTTTATTCTCTTCCATTCCTTATTCTTTTTGCCATTTTAAGCTGGTATCGTTTGCCTTTTGCCCTGGCGCTTTTCCCTCTGGCCTTGCCATACTATATGATACAGAAGACTCTTTTCAGTTACGGCTCTCATCAGTTAAACTTCAGCCTGGCCGAGATCGCTCTTGGCGTCTGCGCTCTGGTAGCTTTAGGGCAGTTTGTTGTAGCTGATGGAAAATGGCGCTATCGCCTCAGTCTGGCAGAGCTACGCGAGCGGTTAGGGCCGTTTCCTCTGCCCATACTGGTCTTTGTCGTAGCCGCGCTCATCTCAATCGTCATCGCCGCTGATCGTCAGACGGCGTTACGCGCCTTCCGCGAGGAGGTCTTCGACCCTCTGCTTTATCTGTTTCTGGCCTTCTGCTGTCTGCGCACACGCCAGGATATAAAACGCCTGCTAGGCGCTCTGCTGGGTTCGGCGGCAATTATCGCGGTGATCGGCTTGATTCAGTATTTCTTTTTCCCTAATCTCTTGCAATCGCAGGCCTCTGGTGCCAGCCGCGTGGTTGCGGTATACGGCAGCGCGAATAGCATTGGCCTCTTCTTCGATTATGCTCTGCCTGTTGGTATGGCCCTGCTCATCTTCCAGGTAGGCCAGGCGTTACGCCACCAGAGCAAGTGGTGGATCTGTCTGCTCATTCTCGCCGCCTTTATCCCCTTTGTAAGTGTGCTGGTCCTGGCCCAATCGCTGGGGACGGCGCTAGCGCTGCCCGTTGCCCTGCTCTTTATCCTGGCTCTGTCTATACGCAGCCGCAAGGTTCTGTTGACAGGCGCAGGAGCCTTGCTGCTCCTGGCGGCCGGGGCAGCTCTTGTCCTCCACAGGCCCCTGACGCACCTTCTCACAAGCTGGCACAGCAATAGCCAGGGAATCAGTACGATCACTGTACGCTATTATCTCTGGCTCTCCGCTCTGCACATGATTCAGCACCATCCGTGGTTTGGTGTCGGCATGGATAACTGGCTATGCTATTACAGTGTGAATAATGTCTGCATAGCCTCCCACCATCTTTTCCCGCATTACTGGATCATCTTTATTCCCGGCACAAAGCAACTCACCGGCCTGACTTACCAGCCAACGCTGTCGCATCCGCACGATATCTTCCTGCAAATCTGGGCCAGCATCGGTATCTTTGGCCTGCTCGCCTTCGTAGATATCCTGGTCCTCTTCTACTGGCTGTTCGCACGAATCTTCAAGGCGGTGCGCCACAGCGAGCGCCCAGAGGTAGCCTCGCTGGAATGGATCATCCTGGGCATCGGCGGGGCAATGCTCGCAGCTCTTTGCCAGGGCCTGGTCGATAGCTCTTTTCTAGAGCAAGATCTGGCCTTCTGCTTCTGGATGCTCGTCCTGATCCTGCTCACTCTGCGCACGTTCACGGGAACCCCCTGGCGAACAAAGGCGGCCAGTTAAGCATTTTTCGCCCTCACACGGGATGGCTACCTGGCAAATGGACCGAATATCATGCCATTTCCACGCCTCTCTTTGCGTCTCAGAGGCAGTCCGAAAATCAATATGTTGTGCTCAGAAAGATTAGAAAATCAATATGTTGTGCCAAAACCCTTGAAAATTCTGTTCGATGCGGGTATACTGTCTTGCGGTAGACACAAATACGAAAGAAACGCATGCCAGCAACGTCGATGTGGATGGAATGTATGGTAACGCGAACATTGGAAGGAGCATTGGCACAATGTTGGAGCAGCAAAAGGTTGCCGCTCAAAGCGCACAGGATGATAGCCAGAACGAGACAACCGGTATGACCCAGCTAGAGGGCATCCGCCAGAAGGTATTTATGGACCGTTACTCCCTCAAAGACGAAACAGGGAAAGCGCTGGAATACTATCCAGAGCAGCTCTGGGCGCGCGTGGCGCGAGGGATTGCTGAGGCAGAGAGGACGCCAGAGGCGCGGGCTGAGTGGGAGAAGAAATTCTATGATGCCCTGGCCGATTTCCAATTCGTGCCAGGAGGGAGAATTCTGGCAGGAGCCGGTTCCGGGCATTCAGTGACCTATTATAACTGCATGCCGCCCGGCCAGGAAGTGCTGACAGCAGAGGGGTACAGGCCAATTTCGGAAATCAAGATTGGGGATCGCGTAGTCACACATCGCAACCGCCTGCGCCCCGTAGTGCATAAGTTTGAGCGCGAAACCGAGGAGACACTCTATATCATAAAACCGAAAAAAATAGGCTACGATGACCTGCGCGTGACGGGCGATCACAAAGTATACGTTATTCGCTCAGAGTGGGTAAATACACATAGATCCCGTGACGGGCTGCGTTTGCAGCACGAGCCAGATTGGATTCCCGCCAAAGAAATTAAAGTTGGCGATTATGTTGCAGTTGCACATAATGGTGAGGAGCATTCTCCCGAAACAATCTTCCTCCAGGACTATCTTTCAGGATACGAAACGCTGGACGGCAAGCTCTTAAAAAAAACAACATGCAGCGATCACGGCTACGTATCGGATTGGGAAACACACTACAAGATTCATGATCGTCTGGTTCTTGATGAAGAATTGTGCTACCTGTTCGGGCGCTGGCTTGGCGATGGATGCATTACCCACCGCACCGGCACAGATATTCCATCCGGCATCAAAATTGTTTTTTCTCTGGAAGAGAAAGACGAAGCTGTGGAGATCGCTCGTATCATTGGAGCCAAATTTGGCATTGATAGCTCCATCAAGCTGAGCAGTACAGAGCGCTGGTATGACCTGTGGGTGAATTCTATGCCCCTGGGGCAGTTTTTTAAAATATTCCTCGGGTGCTACAGCCACAGCAAGCAGCTTCCAGATCAGCTAATGCACCTTCCTGCGGAGCTTACGCTGGAACTGCTACATGGGCTATTCAGTGCCGATGGTTATGTATCTGGCAACAAACTCGGCATAGTCCTGGCGAATCGAACACTTACCGTCCAGGTTCATCAGCTTCTCTTACGCTTGGGATACGTCTTCTCTATTCGAGAAAATACACATCGCTTAGGGCGTGTGCCAGCCTATCGCATCCAGGCCACCGCCAATGAGTGCGCGCCTCTCTTCGAGCACTTCTTCGGCGTTCAAGCACCTGAATATAATACTGATCTGAAGTACTACTTTGAATACAACGATTTGCAGTGGGTGCGGATTGGTGAAATGGCCACCGAAGATTACACCGGCACTGTATTAGATATTGAGGTTGAGGAAGACCACTCATTCATTTCAGCCGGTGTGGTCGTCTCAAACTGCTTCGTCATACCCTCGCCGGAAGATAGCCGCCAGGGTATTCTCGATAATTTGAAAACCATGACCGAGATCATGGCTCGCGGTGGTGGTGTAGGCATCAATCTCTCAACCTTGCGCCCGCGCGGCTCCTATATTCGTACGGTCAACGGTACAGCTTCCGGCCCTTGCTCGTGGGCGCAACTGTATTCAGTAGCGACAGGAGATGTCATTCAGCAGGGCGGTTCCCGGCGCGGGGCCCTTATGCTCATGCTGAATGACGATCATCCTGATATAGAAGAGTTCATCACGGTCAAACGCACCCCCGGCAAGATCGAGCATGCGAATCTCTCCATCTGCATCTCCGATAAATTCATGCAGGCCGTGAAAGACGATGCAGACTGGAATCTGGTCTGGAACGGCGAGGTCAAGAAGACGGTTCGCGCCCGCTACCTGTGGGACCTGATCTGCACTTCCGCGTGGGAATCAGCTGAGCCTGGCATGGTGTTTATTGACCGGTATAACAAGTTATCGAATACATGGTACTATGAAAATATCAGGTGCGTTAATCCATGCGGAGAACAAGGTCTCCCGCCTTACGGCGTGTGCAATTTAGGGGCATTAAACCTCTCAGCTTTCGTCGAAAACGGCGAGATGGATTACGAGCGGCTGGCCGAGAAAACGAAGGTGGCGATGCGTTTCCTGGATAACGTGATCGATTCGACGGAGTACTTCATCAAGGAGAACGAGGAGGCTCAGTTGGGGACGAGACGCACGGGGCTGGGAACCATGGGCCTGGCCGACGCGCTGATTAAGATGAAGATTGCTTATGGCAGCGACGAGTCAGTGCCAGTGATTGAGAAGATTTACACAACGATCCGTGACGCAGCTTACGAGGCTTCGGCGGATTACGCGGCGGAGAAGGGGCCGTTCCCACGCTTCGAGCGCGATAAATATATGCAGGGATACTTCATTAAGCAGCTTCCAAAGGCCATTCAGGAGAAGATCAAGAAGCAGGGTATTCGCAATGCTGTGCTGCTGACTCAGGCACCAACGGGCACGACCAGCCTGTTCGCGGGTGTCAGTTCTGGCATTGAACCGGTCTACGACTTCGCGATGATCCGCCGCGACCGCACAGGTGAGCATATTCTTTACCATCCATTGCTCCAGGCCTGGCGCGATAAGCACCCGAATGAGCCAACGCCGCATTACTTTGTCTCCTCGAAGGATCTGACCCCAGAGGAGCATGTACGCGTGCAAGCCACGATTCAGAAGTATACCGATTCGAGCATCAGCAAGACGGTGAATGCGCCCAACAGCCACACAGTTGAACAAGTCGAGACGCTCTACCGCCTGGCTTACGAAATGGGCTGCAAAGGCATTACGTACTACCGCGATGGCTCACGCGACGCTGTGCTTACCCGCGTCGAGGACGAGAAAAAAGCGGAGAAGCAGGAAGAGCAGCAGTCCGTCATGCTGGAGCCGGTAGCCTCTATTCAGGAGGGCATCAAGAAGCGCCCGGTGGTTGTGCAGGGTTATACGCGTCAGGTCAAGGCGCCTGAAGGCACGATCAACATTACCATCAACAGTGATGAAAATGGGCCACTGGAGGTCTTCCTCAACGTCGGCAAGGCCGGTAGTGATATTGCAGCGCTCGCCGAAGCTCTAGGTCGTTTGATCTCGATCAATTTGCGCTTGCTCAGTCCGCTTTCGCAGATCGATAGGACCAAGCAGATTGCCGAACAATTGCGCGGTATAGGCGGCAGTCGCTCGGTAGGCTTCGGGGCACAGCAGGTGCGTTCGTTGCCCGACGCTGTAGCGCGCGCGCTGGAACTGCACATCATCTCCCTGCAAGAGGCAGCCGAACAGCAGTTTGTTCCCACGCAAACGAGCAGCGAACAGAACGACAATCGACACAATGAGAACGGCTACAGCAGCAAGCAGGACGCAGAAACCTCTGAGGCCAGCCCGCTCAGCCTGAGCAGATTGAGCGTCACCGGCAATCTCTGCCCGCAGTGCGGCTGCAATACAATGGTCTTCGAGGAAGGCTGTAAGAAGTGCTATAGCTGTGGCTACAGCGAGTGTTAGGTTCGGATATTGCACCACTTCTATCTAAATGAGAGCCTGAGTATGAGTGGATACTGCTACTAAATTCCTCATCACGCTCAGGATGCAAATCACGGAATTCAAGAGGAGAGAATCTGTCTCATACGTGGGCCAGCATCATCTCACGGCGAATTCCGTGATTTGCGTTTCGATCTTGAACGACTCTTGAAAATTTCCAGACGATTTCTAGAGGATTTCTCCTGTTCTCAGCGCTATACTGTGTCCATGTAGGCATTCGCTGTTCTATCTTTTTGAGCCATTCCGTATCGGAAAACACGCGTTCTCCTTCCAGCCGCAAGCCAGGGCTTTCCGCGGCTCCGATGAGAAGATCATGCTACATCGAGTCATCTCAACACACTGAAAACAAAGAACAACGAAAGAAGGAGCAATGACCATGAATAAGAGTTTACCCAATCCAGCCAACAAACAAGATGATAAAAGCAAGCCCTGGTATCAGCGTCTTTGGAGCAAACCTGGCTACTTCGTGCCACTGGCCCTGGTCGTAGTCGTGATAGGAGGCGTCGTACTCACCAACTGGCATCTAGCCTCTAATGGTCAGGCCAGGGCAGCCGGCACCTGCACACCCAACGCGATTCTCGTCAACCCCTGCCGTCCGTGGTTCGGAGCCGCAGCACACGGTAATCCTGGCGCTCCCAATGATCCCATTTCCCAGGCCGACTACCTGGAGACCCTCGTTGGCCAGCACCTGGATATCTTCCGCTTCTATCACAGTCCCGGGGACTTGCCCCTCGATAAAAGCAGTGAAACTGGCAAAGCCGAAATCCATTTTGCTCAACGGGCCAACACCTACATCGATGTCAACTGGAAGCCGGCCAGCACGTGGGCAGCGGCTGACGGGAGCAATGCGACCGTCAATGCCGAGATCAAACAAGCTGCCAACAACATCAAGGCCGTTGGTCATACTATCTTCCTGACTATCTGGCACGAGCCAGAGAATGACGTCTCCGCCTTTGACAACAGCACCGAACAAGCCGCCTGCCAGAGCGACCCGAACTTCAAGGGTCTCAAGGGCAGCGCTGGCACCCCTGATCAGTACAAGGCCATGTGGAGCAACGTCCAGAAGATCTTCCAGCAAGTGGGTGTCACCAATGTCGTCTGGGCTATGGATTATATGAGCTATCCTCCTTTTTACTGCCTGATTCCCTATCTATGGCCTGGCAATCAGTTGGTCAACTGGGTCCTGTACGATACCTATGGGCACAACAAAGAGTTTACCGATACTGCTGGAGCATTTTACAACGTACTGCTGAAAGATAGCAGTGCAAGCGTGAACCTGGACTCCAAGCCCTGGGGACTCGGCGAGTTCAACGACTGCAATCCAAAGGTTCCCCAGAACGCCATCACTTACTTCAACCAGGCCGAAGCCGCCTTTAAGGCCAACACCTATCCCAGGCTCAAAATGTACCTGGTCTATGCAGATACCGGCAACAATTCCGGTCCAGGATGTCTGACCAACTACAATGACAAAGGCCAGCCCTTCCCCGCCAAACAGACTGCCTTCAACCAACTAGCCAGGGCTGTGCTGAATAGTTAGCGACAGGCCATAAAGTGCATATCACGCAATTGCCTGAGCCAACATACACATAAGAAGGATGTGAGCAGCCCATACACTCTGTGAGGTGATCGGAAAACGACGCTAAGGCCCTCAGCGCCGTTTTTCCGATCCATTTCCTATTACTTGTCCCCAACATTACTGCTTCTTTAAGCGTATTTCCATGCCAATTCCACTCATCTCAATTTCTTTCGCAACTACCGAAGGCGCTTGCCGCCGCGAGACGCTCAAGCTGCTCTATCGTGTAAGCTCGCCGGCGCAGCGCTCTCAGAGCTTGCCTCGTCATTAAGGCATTCACGGAGCTGAGCTTCATCGCGTCTACCTCTTCGCGAATCGCGGCATCAGTGGCATTCTTGTACATATTCTGGATTACCGCTACCTCTCCAGAGCGCAGAACCCGGCACATCTCGTCGAGAGCTTTGACCGGCTGACTGAAGTTCTTGAAGGCGGCCTGACAGACGACCCGGTCGAAGGACCCTTCGGCGAAAGGCATAGCAGACACATTGCCCTGCTGGAAGTGTACGTTTACTCCCGCCTGCCGGGCGTTCTCTTTAGCAATCTCTACGAATGTATGGCTGATGTCCAGGCCGGGTCACATGAAGCCGTCCTGGCCGGGCCATCTCGATAGCAAAGTAGCCTGGGCCGGGCGCTACCTCAAGCACATTAGCACCTTCCGGCAGGCCGCCGGTAAGCCGTATAGCCTGCTTCCTCCATTCTTCGATCTGGCTTCCGTAGCGGCGGATCTTCGCGTACCAGCGCGCTATGATTCCCTCCATCGCCAGCCTTTTTGTTACTTCTCTGTTATTTGCATCGTAGTTACCTCGCTGAAACATTGTGTATCTCGTACTGTAGAACAGTCTATCTGCAAAGAGGATGAGTGCGAATAACCAGGTGGGGATCGAACGGGTGATTTCGGCACAGAACAACCATCTAATCCATGTGCTATACTACTATTCGATCACACCGCCGGCATTGACATTCGTTGATCAACGAATGTCATTGATGGCTTCCTTGAGAGAGTATTTGCATATCGATTGTGGCAATCACAACAAGGCGCATCAGCTCAGAGGAGTGCTGATGCTTCAGGAGGTGGTCCGATGGAAACGCCCTTGTCCCCGCTTGAGTTCCTACGACGCGCCCGGCGCCTGTATACTGATCGCGAGGCAGTTGTCGATGAGAATCTGCGCCTGACGTATGCGGATTTTGGCAGGCGCTGCGACCGCTGGTCCGCTGTGCTTCAGCGCCTGGGCATTGGTCAGGGCGACCGCGTCGCCTACATTGCACCCAATACTCATTCCCAGCTTGAATCCTTTTATGCCGTCCCTCAGATTGGGGCGGTGCTCGTCCCGATCAATTATCGTCTGATTGCTGAAGATTTTGCCTATATCATCGGACACAGTGGGGCGAAGGTAGTTTGTGTGCATAGCGATTATCTGGAAGCCGTTGAGAGCATTCGCCACCAGTTGCCGGAGGTTAAACACTTTGTGGCGCTTGAGGGTCTGACTGATCCCCTGCGCGAAGCGGGCTGGATTGATTACGAAACCGAGTTAGCGAACGCGCCAGAGACCTTTACTCGCCCAGAGATTGCCGAAGATGACCTGCTGACCATCAACTACACCAGTGGCACAACTTCGCGCCCCAAAGGCGTGATGATCACCCATCGCAACGCCTATATGAACGCCATTGGCACCCTCGTTCATATCTCCATGTCACCTGCCGACCGCTATCTCTGGACACTGCCAATGTTCCACGCCAACGGCTGGACCTTCGTCTGGATCATTACAGCTGTCGGCGGAGCACATATCTGCTTGCGTAAAGTAGAACCGCGGGCGATCTTTACCCTGATCCGCGACGAAGTGGTAACGCTGCTCTGCGCAGCTCCAACCGTCCTGATCAGCATCGCCAACGCTCCCGAAGATGTGCGGCGCATCTTGTTACCAGATGGAGTCGGATCAGCCTCCTCCACAGGGACGGCAGAACGCCGAACCGTGCGTGTGTTGACAGCAGGAGCGCCGCCAGCCGCCGCAACCATTGAGCGAGTCGAAGGAGAATTGGGGTGGGAGATCACCCAGGTATATGGCCTGACCGAGACAGCCCCTTTCATCACCATCTGTGAGCCGCGTCCAGAGCATACAGCGCTTTCCCCCCAGGAGCGGGCAACTATTAAAGCTCGCCAGGGAGTAGAACTGATCACTTCCGGCGAACTCCTGGTCATTGATGAACAGGGCCACGAGGTCCCGCACGATGGCGTGACGCTCGGTGAAATTGTGGCGCGCGGCAATGTCGTCATGAAAGGGTACTATAACGACCCGGAGGCCACAGCGCGGGCCTTTGCAGGAGGCTGGTTTCACACCGGCGACGCGGCAGTTGTCCACCCCGACGGCTATGTCGAGATTCGCGACCGCCTGAAGGATGTGATCATCAGTGGAGGTGAGAATATCTCCTCCATCGAGGTCGAGGGCGTGCTCTTGCGTCATCCCGCAGTCCAGGAAGTCGCGGTCGTGGGCATGCCTGATGAGAAGTGGGGCGAGGCGCCGCACGCGTTTATCGTCCTCAAGGCAGGGCAAAGCACAACCGCAGAGGAGCTAACCGCTTTCGCGCGCGACCACATGGCACATTTCAAGGTGCCCAAAGCATTCGCGTTCATTTCAGAATTGCCCAAGACTGCCACCGGCAAGATCCAGAAATATATCTTGCGCGGCGGTAGGACGGCGATTTCCAGACAATAATTCGCCCAGGGCTACAAAGCAGAACATGCATACAACAAACTGCCTGGCACAAAGCGGAGAATACCATTCTCTAAAGCTTCCAGGCAATTCGTTTCAGGTTGCAAACCCTGCCCGCGGAGTGGAACAGCGCTCCTTGTGCGCCGTTCCACTCCGTAGAGAATGCACCTCTGCACAAAAAGAAGCGCCTGCCCCTCCCTCTTTTAGCTACCCTGAGATCTACTCTTCTTCATTGTCTTCATCATCTTCATCTTCCCAATCCTCTTCATCGTCCTCCCAATCTTCCTCATCTGCTTCACCTGTATAGCCACATACACCTACGCGCGGCGAATTGACCACGGGGAGTAACTCATCAGGATAATCGTACTCCTTCGCGTGGGTATCGCATAAACCGGCTTCATCGAGGTAATCGTACTCGGACTCCGGCAAGATCCGCGTAGCAGGCTCGCCGCAGACGTGACAGGCCAGAGCCGGCGGTTCGTTGCGAGCCATGGTGATGATAGCAATTTCATCTTCGTCCTGGGCTTCCCCAAGCGCATCGCTCTTATCTACAGGCAAGACACCTTCGCGCTCGGCAATCACGCGAAAGGAAAGGTTGGTGCTGGAACCAAAATCGTAGACGTAAGAGAAGCGTTCGCCGACGTTTAGCACCTCGTCCAGCTCGACATCCATTCCGCCGTCTCCTTCCTCTTCCATCTCCTCCTCTGCTGCTTCCAGCTCTTCGGCCAGGGTGCCCTGCTGCAACGACGAAGCCATATAACTGAGCAAAGGGCGCAGAGCTGGCAGAGTTTCCGCCGAGATCCCGCCCGGCATACCTTCGGCAAACATCTGCTCCAGCTTCTTCTCGATCTGCTCCACAGGCACATCCTTGAGGTCTGCGTGAAACTCGGTGGAGAATCGCCGGGCCATTTCTTCCGCCATCTCCTGCATGCTGGGCATCTCTTCCAGTTCTTCCTCGCTTTCCTCTTCCTCCTCTTCGCCCTGGAGATTCTTGACAGAAAGAAGCATTGGCCCATCAAAGCCCATGCTCCAGCCGTCGTCGGGCTGTGAACTATACGAGACGCCATCGATTTCAAACTCGCTCAAATGGCCGCAGCACTCCAGCCAGGTATCGCGCAGGAAATCATCCAGGTCTGAGAGAGTTGCGGCAGCAGGTACCTCCAGATGCATCCAGTAACCTGGACGATAGGTCCCTTCTACAAAGAGGTGAAAGAGCCGCTGTGCGTGCCCATCTTGCTCGGCCATCTCGGCGAAACGGGCTTTACAGGACTTCAAATGCTGCGTCATCTTACTCTTTGCGAACCCGCTCTGGCAAAAGCGACACACGCCTATCGAGGTCTCTTTCTGCCCAATTTGCTTTGCCATTGCCTTTATCCTTCTTCTTCATCTATGTCAACGATCATGTACTCGGAAAAACGCCTTCACGATTATACACCCGAAGGGAAGCAAAACAAATTGCCAGAATTATCCTGCACATCGGCATCTTCAGGGGTTATCAAAATGTCCCAGATAACGTATACTGTGAACAAGAGATTGCTCTCCTTCCCGGCCAGTTCATTCTTGAACTTCCGATGGAACCAGTTAAACGCGGGGAATGTGTAACTCAGGGGCAGCATTTTGTGTTCTACAACAAAGAAAGCAAGAGGCATCTGACAGAACGATATGGACCCTGGCAATGAGAAATTGGCTGCCTTGCTAGCCGTGGACCTGGATCGGCATTATGAAGAGTTGGTGTCGCTCTACTGGCAACAGTTAAGTACGTTTGTGCTGCGCCGGACCAGGCACTTTCAGGACACCGAGGATATCATTCAAGAGACGTTTATGCGCGCTTATCTGGCACTGGAACGCTATCCAAGCGAGCAGATTGCGACACTCAAAATTCGCCCCTGGCTGTACAAGATCGCCTGGAGTGTGTACTGCAACCACACCGGGCGCGGGAAACTTCCTTTAATTGTGCCTCTGGAAATGCCCATCGAAGGACCTTATCTTGAACCAGAAGAGGATGCACATACACAGCCGGAGGCGCTCTACGAGCAGGCAGAGCAGAGACGCGAGCTAGAGGCCCTGCTCGAAAAACTCCCTGCTCATTACCGCGACTTGGTTGGCCTGTATTATTTTGAAGAATTGAGCCAGAAAGAGATTGCGGAAATTTTGAATCTGCCACTGGGCACGGTAAAGGTTTATATCCATCGTGGTATACGCCTGTTACGTAAGTTGCTCAATGAACAGAACAATCACAAGGTAGGATAGGAGATGCAGTCTTTCAGCAAGCAATCCCCACGGGGACTCGAAAATCAAGCCATTGAATGTGACTCAGAGTCCACATCGGTTCGCGCCCCTACGTCGGCGGTGAACGCAATTATGGGGCAACTGGGGCTGGTCAGGGAGAGCAGTGAGATCAAAGGAGACCCTGATGAACTTGCTCGCGGCCTCGCCGATCCATCCTGGACCGTACGTGTTGAGGCAACGCAGAAACTGGGGAAAATCGGCAAACAGGCGCCTCTGGGATTGCTGCTCGTGGCTCTCAGCGATCAGCATAGCAGCGTGCGCGCTGCTGCAGCCCGCGCACTTGGCCGCAATCAACGCCAGGCGGCCATTCCCGCACTGGTAACAGCACTAAGCGATACAGAGTGGGTAGTTCGCGCAGAGGCCGCACTGGCTCTGGGCAAGATGGGAGAGCTCGCGCCGCTGGAACCACTGCTTGCCGCTCTGCAGGACAGAGACGCATCGGTCAGAGCAGCCGCAAGCAGAGCGCTGGGCGAAATTGGAGATGAAAGCGCGCTTGAGCCACTCACTACCGCCCTGCAGGATGACGAGGACTGGTCAGTACGCGAAGCGGCTGCCCTGGCTCTTGGCCGGTTAGAAGGCCAGACAGCTCTCCGCCCTCTGCTCAACGCGCACCTGGACAGAGATTCTTTTGTGCGCAAAGCAGCAGAGGCGGGCTTACATCAGATCTATCCACAGGGATTATCTTCTCCTCCACGACCAAGCGATTCCTTTGAGCAGTGGCTGCAACGCCTTGAAGCGCCTCAAGAGGACTCTCCAATACAGGAAGAGGGGCAGAGTTACCCTGCCAGTTGGACAGTTTCCGCGGGCCAGGTAAAAACATCGGGAAGCAGAGACACGCGGAGAAGCCGGGAAAGAAACATCCTGACCCCATCATCTATGGGTGCGCGCAGGATTACCCATATAGCGGAGGGAGCGCTGGCCACGTTTCTGATTGCCAGCCTGCTCATTGGATGGAGAATCATCGACGCCCGCCCAAATCCGGCCCCCGTACAGCCGGTCCAACAGGGAAGCAGTAACACCCCCACATTTATCACCTACCGTGGCCACTATAGCAGTGTAGAAGATGTGGCCTGGTCGCCTAACGGACAGGTCATCGCCTCGGCCGATACAACCGGCGATGTGCGCATCTGGCAAGCCAGCACAGGCAATCTCTTGCTGCAATATATCCAGCAAGGAGAGGTTCTGGCACTTACCTGGACCAGTACAGATATCGTGCTGGTAGCATACGCAGAACCAAACAGAGCGATTCAGGTATTGGAGCTGATTACAGGTCCCAACTCCAGATCGCAACTCCTCTTTCAGCAGACGAATTTACCGGGTATTCCTGAGGTTGCCTCGTGGGCGCCGGACCAACAAACCCTGGCCTTTGACGTAGGGGACGGGTCCATTCGCATCTGGAATGTAATCCTCAACCTGGGTATCATGACCATCCACCAGAAACAAACCGGGTACAGTAAACTGGCCTGGTCGCCCGACGGAAACCAGCTAGCCACTATCTCGACAAACGGTCTGCTCCAGATCTGGAATGTTGCGACAGGGCAACAGATCATCAGCCTGGCCAATAGCCAGCAAGTTACCACAGTCACCTGGGTTTCCAGCAGTCAGGATAGTAATAGCCTGTTTTTCGTGAATACGGCGGGCACCATTATGAACTGGTGGTTCGACGGGAGCAACCAGGTCATTTCTCCCTTCCTCACGGAAAATGATTACAATCTCACAGGATCTGGCCAGCTCACCGTAGGTACGATGGCTCTTTCGCCCGATGGCGACCAGCTTCTCCTGGCTACCTCGGATGGCAATGTGCAAGCGCGCGATGCGGCAAGCGGAAATCTCGTCTTTATCTATACGGGGCACGACGCGCAGGTGAACGACATCGAGTGGTCGCCTGACGGATTGCATATCGCCACAGCCAGCATGGATACCACCGTTCAGATCTGGCAGGAACCCTGATAACTTGTATCTATCCATCCCACTATGCTAAACTGAGACGGCTACAAAAGATACTTGGTAGTACTCTTCTACAACAAAGAACCAATGAGGTATCCTTAAACCGCTTCCGCAAAAGTGGGAAGGAAAAAGGTGTTTCTTATGGCAAACAACGTACCTATTACCGTGGCCTACGGGGATGGCATTGGACCGGAAATTATGGCCGCGACTCTGGATATCATCAAAGCCGGCGGCGCACGCATTGACGTTGAGGAAATTGAGGTTGGCGAGAAAGTCTATCTGAGGGGCATCAGCGCCGGGATTGAGCCATCGGCCTGGGAATCTCTTCGCCGCACACGCGTCTTCCTCAAAGCTCCGATCACCACTCCCCAGGGCGGTGGATACAAAAGCCTGAACGTGACGACCCGCACAGCTTTCGGCCTCTACGCTAACGTGCGCCCCTGCGTCTCTTACTATCCTTTCGTCGATACCAAACACCCGACGATGGATGTGGTAATCATCCGCGAGAACGAGGAGGATCTCTACAGCGGCATCGAGTACCGCCACTCACATGACGTATACGAGAGCCTAAAGTTGATCAGCCGCCCCGGCAGCGAGAAAATTATCCGCTATGCGTTTGAGTACGCGCGTGCGAACAAGCGCAAGAAAGTGACCTGCTTCATGAAAGATAACATTATGAAGCTGACCGATGGTCACTTCCACAAGGTTTTCGACGAGATTTCAGCGGAGTATCCCGATATCGTTAATGAGAGCTGGATCGTCGACATTGGCTCGGCCAAGCTGGCAGACACGCCCGAAGCCTTCGACGTGGTTGTGCTACCCAACCTGTATGGTGATATCCTCTCCGATGTCTCGGCACAACTAGCTGGTTCGGTTGGATTAGCCGGCTCGGCCAATATCGGCGATTCATGCGCGATGTTTGAAGCGATTCACGGCTCCGCTCCGCGCCGCGCCGGCCAGAACCTGGCTAACCCCTCCGGCCTGCTGTTGGGTGCAGTGTTGATGCTCGTACATATCAATCAGCCCGATGTGGCTGAACGCGTTCACAACGCCTGGTTGCGCACCATCGAAGATGGCATTCACACCTACGATATTTATGTCGAGGGAGTAAGCCAGCGCAAAGTCGGAACAAAAGAGTTCGCTCAGGCAGTCATTGAGCGCCTGGGTCAGCGCCCGGAGAAACTGCGGGCCGTCAGCTATGCCTCATCTGAGCAACTCCATGCTACCACACAGAGGCCGCTCAAACGGACGCACGAGCAGAAGGACCTGATCGGCGTCGATGTCTATGTGGAATGGGAGAGAGACGGCGGCGAGCAACTGACAGAGATCTTCAACACGGTTGGACAGAATGGTCTGCATCTCAAGGCCATTACCAATCGCGGCGCGCGCATCTGGCCAGATGGCCTGCCGGAAACCTTCACGACCGATCACTGGCGCGGCCGCTTCATGGCCGCACAACCTGGCCAGCCCGTGACTCACACGCAGGTCGTCGAACTACTCCAGCGCGTTACCGAGGCCGGCCTCGACTTTATCAAAATCGAGAACCTCTACACTTTTGATGGAAAAGCTGAATATTCAACTATTCCTGGTGAATAAGTAAAAATACGCATGAAGAGGCACAAAAGCGTTAAATATGCTTTTGTGCCTCTTCATGCGTAGAATTCTTTCTAAGAAAGGATACAACTCGCATCATGCCTGACCAAGTTCTGGATGAAATCCTGGCGAATAACGAACAATTCTTGAAAACCACACGACTTCCTCTCATTGGCCATGCTCCCCGCAAGCACCTGGCTGTCGTGACTTGCATGGATTGCCGCTTGTTGGAGATGTTTGAGCCCGCGCTGGGTCTGAAACGCGGCGATGCCGTTGAACTGCGTACCGCCGGCGCCACTATTTCGCAGCTCGAACGCGAGCAGGCCGCGAACGATCTGATCCGCTCGCTGGCTGGCGCTATTTATTTGCTTGGTGTGCGCGAGGTCCTGGTCATCGGGCACACCCAATGCGGCCTCTCGCGTGTCGAGCCAACTGCCCTGACCGGCGCAATGCAGGCGCTGGGAGTTGACCCACAGCAACTCATCGAACGTGCAGCTCTGAAAGGCCTGGAGGGGCTGGTAGACTGGATCGGCGCCTTCAGCGATGTGCATGTGAATGTGAAAGAGACCGTTGAGGTGATCCGCAACAGCCCCTATTTGCCAAAGCTTCCTGTTCATGGGCTGGTGATCGACATTGAGACGGGAAAGCTAGAAGTGGTTGAGCGGGCGAATTAGCGTCCAGTTCGCCTTCCTCCCTCATTCACACCAGACACAAAAGAGAGATGTGCCAGGAACAATTTTCCTCAGCGCACCTCTCTTTTGTGCAAATCAGTTGTGACTCTGCGAAGCGCTTCAGACTCGTTCGCCCGTCTGCGGATTCAGGATGAGCTTCCTGAAGTCAGGATCTCTGAAGTTAAACAGATTATCCAGAGTTCCGGCAATGGCATCTGTGGATTGGTTGCCGAGGCGACCCAGATTCCAGTTATCCTCGACAAAGCGAATGATCGAAGATTGATCGGTCACACTGTTATCGACGAAGTTCTGCTTGGCGAATGGCGAGATCACCAGCAGAGGCAGGCGTGGGCCATAACCGCAGCGGCCCTCGAAAGCGCCGGCTTTCGCGGTTCCACATGCCCCAGTGCCGGTCAGTGCGTCGGCAGGAGTATTCGATTGATTGACAATCGGCCCCATCACGTGGTCGTACCAACCATCAGAGTCGTCATAGCTAATCACTATCGCTGTATTTCGCCAGAACGGCGAGTTTTCTAGTCTGTTGATAGTATTGACCAGAAAATTTTGCTCGTCCAGAGGATCAGAATAGCCAGCGTGCCCATCTTCATACGCCGGTGCTTTGAGGAAGCTTACGGCGGGCAGATAACCGTGATCGAAGGCCGTCCAGAAAGACGAAAGGTCGTACTGGTGGTTGGCCTGGTCGGTCTGGCCGATCTTCCAGGGTGACGAAGGCGGCAGGTGATCGGGATTGGCGGTAGATTGATAGTACTGGAACGGCTCATGGTGAGGAATATAGTCGGTGACACTCGCTCCGCCAATATTTTTATGAGACGAACTACAGACAATTGGAGCGCCGGGAGCAGAGGTGGGCGCGAAGCCGCCCTCGAACCAGCCCCAGGTGATATTGTGCTCGTTGAGCAGATTGCCAATGTTCGGGCCGCTCATAGAGAGCGTTGTTCCTTTCGCAGAGCAGGCATCATACGTAGGGTCCATATCGAAGGTATCTGCCCCATTTACAAGCGAGCCGTTCGATGTGGTAGCTCCATACGTTTGACCGGCGATCAGATTGAGCGCACCAGGAGTCGATGGTCCAAAGGTTGTGCCAAAGGAATTATCGCTCATGGCAAAGTTCTGAGCATAGTTCCAGAGGGCCGTGACCGTGTTGCCATCGTAATAATCCATCACAATGGACTTATCGGTACATGAGCCACCGCTGGTGTCCTGAACAAACTTGTCCATCAGGCCATTGTCGAAAGCCTGCTGCTCAGCGGTATAACCATGATCCTGGTCACAGGTGAGCGCCTGAGAGCGATCCAGACGCTGGGGATTAGCCAGATTCGGGTTATCCGTTAGCAGTTCGGGGGTCAGCCCATTTACCGAAGGAGTGCCCGGAGCTGGATAAAAAGCCGGCTCTCCAGGCGGATTCGCCGCATGGGGATAAGTACCAAAGTAGTGATCGAACGACACGTTCTCTTGAAAAATAACCACCAGATGCTTGATAGGCGTCGTGGTGCTCGGACCACTACCATCTCCCTCCGTAGCCGGGCCCGTTGTCAAATGTGCCGAGACGGTTGCGGTAACGCTGAACAGGACAAGAGCCAGCATTCCTACAGTTAAGCATGCGCTAAGAAGTTTCTTATGCTTCATGCATGTTTCCTTTCACTCAAAACAAAGCATTTCTTACTTGAAATGCTCCCGCTTATGAGCGTACCAGCAGAAGGTTAACAACATGCTAAGGGCATATTAAAATTTGCTAAGATTTTAGAAGCACCATTTTTACGCCTGGCACCGCAGGGCTTTCCAGAACTTCACTGTCGAGATCTGTCAGAAAACTGTTCGCCACAAAGGCGCGGTCCGCCGTTTGACCGCAGGCACAGCAAAAAAGTGCGGATGCCTGGGCAGGAAATAGACGGGAAACTGTTTCCCCTTGCCATATTTGCCGGCGAACTCTGGATATTCCTGCCGCTTGCGGCTGTCGTGAAGCAGGTAGACCGTGCTGCCCTGACAGGTCTGCCCATTGCTTAGCTGCCAGCGCCAGTCTAATTGGACCTGGAGACGGTGTCCTCCGCCGCCTCTGCCCCAGATTTTTTCGCGATGAATGTCGGTGATCTCGGCCAGCGCCTCTTTTCCAAAGCGCTGGAGATAGGCGCTTTTCGCAGACGCGTAGAGTGGTGGAACCCAGAAAAAGCTGGTGAGAATGCCGCCGCCGCCAATAATCATGGCTATAATCGCCGGCAGGACCAGCAGAGGATTACCAGAATTGAACACCAGAATTGCCAGGAAAATCCAGCCCCAAAAGAGAATTATCACCAGGAGGAACAGAGCTGCAAACAAAGCACACCCTGCCCCCGGTGATAGCTTTTTGCCCATGATCATCGATCTGACCTCCTTGTTTTTCATATTTCGTGCTTACCGCATCTTCTCTAACCTTACACACTTATTTGTCCCAGGCTTTCTCCCTCGTGTTTCACCAATCTGCCCTCGTCTAATTCCCAGAGCGCTCCGCCGAAGCGCCGAATGAACCAGCGATCACGCGAGATGGCCAGCACCGGGCCGGGGAAAGCGAGAATAGCAGCCTCGAAGGCTTCCAGCACGTCCAGGCTGATATAGTTGGTTGGCTCAAGATATTCCGGGTCTGCGCCATCAAGCGCGCGATCTCCAGCCTGCGCTGCTGTCCGAGGCAGAGCTGTTCAACGCGCTTCTGCATATCCTTCAGGCGGAAGAGGCCATAGCCGACCAAACGGCCTATGAACTCGCCTTCATAGCCGGTCTGGCTACAGCGATAGGTTTCCAGCACGGTTTTCGCCGAGTTCAGATCATCCGGGCCCTGGGGTAGATAGCCGACAAGCACTATTCTTCGGCAGGCTGCATACCCATTTCGCCCTCAGCGATAAAGACGACGCGCTCGCAGATATTGCTGCTATGGTCGGCCACCCGCTCCAGCTTATGGGCGATCCAGAGGAGATAGGTTGCACGCTGCAAAATGCGTGGATCGCTCTGCAAGGCGGGAATCGCACGCGCACCCTCCATGAGAGCCATCAAGTCATGGCGTACCAGATGATAGCGTACATCCACTACGTCATCCTCCTGCCAGATATAGCGGGCGGCCTTGACATCGCGATGCGCAAACGCCTCCATCGTGCCCTGTAACACTCGCTGAGCTTCGTGTCCCAGGTCCAGCATACTACGCACGATTTCAGCCTCCGTCACATTGTGCTCCTCACTGGCTGGCGTCTTCGCGTCCACATGGATGGCTACCTGGGAAAGCTGAGCGCCGCGCAATGGCTCCATGCGCAACAGATTCTGCGCGATGCCTGCCGCGCCATCGCCGATACGTTCCAGGTCGCCAACGATGGAAAAGACAGAAGTCAGATAGCGCAGGTCGCGTCCTCCCAACGGCTGCTGAAGCGTTAACAGGCGAATCGTGTGCTCCTCAGTCGCAGCACGCAGGCTATCGATCAAAGCATCAGCTTCGATCACCATACCCGCTTTGGCCTGGTCGCCTGTTTCCAGAGCCTCCAGAGCCTTGCCCAGAGCATCGTCAACCATCCGGCCCAATTTGATAATCTGGGCATCCAGTTCTTGTAATTCACTATCTAGAATAGTTCGTGCCATGCGATATCTTATCTCCTTGAGAATTGAGCTTAGTATAAATACGCTGTCAAGCCAGGATGGCGTTCTTTCATCCCGCAGGTATGGCAACCACGCCTCTTTATCCCAACGATAGAAATTGTAACACATTTCTCACAGAAAAGATAGAGAGATATCGCTAATACCCGTTCTATGCTATAAGGATAGGTTGCCTATGAGGTAAAGCAACTTCTATCGTTCCCGCTTGCTTGCATTTACGACAATTTGCTTGCTCTTCTCTATTTAGCGAAAAATACGTGATATGTATTTTCGCTAAATAGAGAAGAGCAAATTCTGTGCAGCAAAACCGCGCGAGCACAATTGACAGCGCTTTGGATGAGGTGCTACAGTAACTACGGTTATATATCTATGGCTCTCTCGCTAGAGAATTTTTCAGAACAGGATAAAAAAGATATGGCAACGAAGCGATTACTGGGCGTTTTCCCTCATCCTGACGACGAGGGTACTACGAGTGGCGCCCTTTTAAAATATGGCCAGGCAGGCATAGAGACAGGCTTGATCTGCATTACACGCGGCGAAGTTGGAGAAATCTCTGATCCCGCGCTGGCAACCCCGGAGACGCTTGGCAAAGTGCGCGAAGGCGAGATGCGTGCGGCTGCGCAGGTGCTGGAAGTCAAGCATTTATGGTTTCTAGGCTATCGCGATTCGGGCATGGCAGGCACGCCCGACAACGAGGATCCGCGCTCACTGGCCCAGGCCAACCCCGCTGAGGTGGTGGGCAAAATCGTCGAAGTCATTCGCCAGTTCCGCCCCCAGGTGCTCGTTACCTTCGACGAAACCGGTGGCTACGGCCATCCTGACCATATCGCAGCCTACAAGCACACCACCAGCGCTTTCTACGCTGCCGCAGACGCGATTCAGTATCCTGAGCTGGGGCCAGCTCACCTGGTCTCTAAGCTTTATTATAGTTCATTCCCACGTAGCGCGATACGCAAGATGGGCGAATGGATGCGCAAGCAGAACGCCGAGGTTCAGGAGTGGGTGACGCGCCTTGATCCCGAGAAGCTAGGTATACCCGACGAGCAGATCGACGTGCGCCTGGACGTTCAGCCTTACCTGGAGACGAAAGCCCGCTCCTGGTCTATGCACCGCACTCAGATCAATCCCAACAGTCCTATGGCGCGCATTCCCCAGGAAGTACAGTTTGAATGGCGGCGCTACGAATACTTCCACCTGGCAGCCACTCGCGTCGGGCCAGACGTGCCGGGAGAAGATGACCTTTTCGCGAGAATTGAGGCGTAGCTTAAAAGATTACTTGCCTCATAAAACGAGCAAAAACAAAAGAGAGCGCCTGGTTATCAAGTCGCTCCCTTTTGTGCAAACGTCGTGACAGGCCACTGACCAACGCACATCAATCACATCTCCTCCAAGCTGAGGGCACGCGACCACACCCAGGTCGTTATCAAAGCTCGCCAGCTTGGGATTAGCATGACAGAACTACACGTTACGCGCCTCACTTTAAAAAAAGCAACCTGTTCTGCATCGTTTTCCCTTTATTCCTAACCTATCTCTTCCCCAACCTCGCCAGTACCGCAGCTTTCACCAGATTGATCTCCTCAACCTTGAACAGCAGGATCAGGCCGAGGTAGACTCCTGTAGCCGCGCCACCGGCCACGATGACGTTCAAAAGCTGGCCGAGTAGGTGACTGAGCGAGAAAAGCGCGACATGGCTAAGCGCCACCTGCACACCCCAGGCAACCGCGGCCATGACAGCCGCCGCCAGGCAGATCTTCAGAATAGCCGGAAGAGTCCTGCGAATATGCAGCGAGCCTATAGCCCTTCTGAGCAGGATGAGCAGGATGAAGGCGTGCGAGGAATTTTGCACTGTGTTGGCGAAGGCCAAGGCAGCCACGCCAATCGTACGGTAGAACGGCAGCGCCACGACAAGATAGAAGAGCATGCTCACAATGCCAATAAGCACCGGAATCTTGGTATTTTTGCGCGCGTAGAACGCGGCGATGAGCAGTTGATCCATAGCCACAAACGGCAACTGGTAGGCATAGTTCTGCAACGCCAGCGCGCTTAAATCGGCGTTGGCCCGGCTGTAGTTGTGGTGCTCGAACAGCATATACACAATGGGCGTGCGCAGCACCAGCAGGCCCGTCATCGCCGGGATCATCAAGAGCAAACCGAGACGAAAACCGAGCAGTAATGCTTGCTTAAAACGCTCGGTGTTGCCCTCGCGCGCGTGCTCGGCGAGCGTAGGTAGCACAGCAATCGCCAGCGCCTGAGCTACCAGGCCCACGGGAAACTGAATCAAGGTTGTCGCGGTAGCCATGGCGGTCGTGGCTGCTGCGTGCTGAGGCGTCTGGGATTGCAGAGACAGATCGAGGAAGACCAAGGCCATAGAGAAGACGTAGCTAATCGCGATTGGCCAGTAGAGCCGATAGATACGTTTCAATGCAGGATGTTTGAGATCCAGTACAAACATATAAGAGAGCTTGCGACTGCGTATGCCCGGAAGAAGTAGCCCAATCTGGCCAGCAGCACCGAGCAACAGACCGATAGGCAACGCGACCACTCCCCACGCGTGCTCGCCAAGCAAGATAAACACCAGTGCGCCAAAGATAATGCCCACGTGATAGGCTGCCGTGGCAAAGGCTGGCCAGCCAAACTCTTTGAGCGAAAACAGAGCAGCCAGCAGCACCGCGAACGGCCCTAGAACGACCAGCGAGAAGAAAATGATCTGCGAGAACTGGAGAGTTAACCCCTTATCGGCTCCCGGATAGCCTCTGACCAGATCATTCACAAACCAGGGGGAGATCAGCAGGTAGCCAAGCGAAGCGAGCACCGCGATGATCAGAATAAGATTGACGACAGTAAAGACAACCCGGCGCATCTCGTAGCGCTTCTCAGGGCTGGCATAGTCGTTGAAGACAGGGATCAGCGCGCCATCGGTCGAACCATTAATTAGCAATTGATAGAAAGTATTGACCGGAACGAGTGCCGCGTTGAAAGGGCTGGCTACTGCAATGCCCAGAGAGGTCACAACTATCTGACGCACCATGCCAAGCAGGCTGCTGCCCAGATTGCCAATTGAGACCAGCGCAGCCGATCTGGCCAGATGCCTGCGCTCGGTCATAGGCGCAGCCATAGCCGTCTCCATTGCTACCGCGGGCGTTCTCTCAAGCAAGCCGGAGGAACCCACTACCGCCTCCTCAATAACTGGAACTATTTCAATCGCCTCATCTGACTCCGTACCAGTAGCGTTTGCGTTTACACCATTCTGGTTCAGTTCTTCTTCAATCTTCCCGGCCCCTGCCATCCTTTTATTTGTCATCTCTTTTGCCATATTGCTCAGTCTCCAGGGATAGAGGTTCTTTTTTAGAAACGAGGGAGAGCGGCGAAACTTCACAAAGGCTTGCAAAAGTCATAGATCAGCGCGGCCTCTCCGGCAAGCGCTTAATGGCGGCAATCAATTCCGTCGTCGAGTGCCCCGCAAGGTAGGGGATTAAATGAACGGTGCCGCCATAGGCCAGAACCGAGGCAGCTTCGGGCAGGCGCATGAGATCTGGCTCGCTCGCAGATGGCCCCGCGTAATCTCCGCCTTTGACGTAGATCGCCGGGCGCAGCAACTCAATGAGAGTGCTGGCGGTTCTCTCGGGAAAGATCGTGATGTAATCCACGCAGGCCAGAGCCGCCAGGATCTCTGCGCGTTCGTAAGCAGGAACCAGAGGGCGACCAGGCCCTTTGAGGAACATCACACTCTCATCGCTGTTTAAACCCAGCACCAGGAAATCGCCCTGCGCGCGGGCCTCCTGCAAGTAACGCACGTGGCCCAGATGCAAAAGATCAAAGCAGCCGTTAGTAAATACGCCTCGTTCGCTATTGGCCTGGCGGCGGGCAACTTCAGCAGCTAGAAGCTCTCTCTTAAGTATCTTCGCGTGCGTGAGAATCTTATTCATTGAAAAGCTTCCATCAGTTCCTGGGGCGTATTGCTGGCGCAGCCCAGGCGGCGCACAACTAGCGCCGCGGCGGCGTTCGCCAGACAAGCTGCTTCGGCAAAGCTGGCTCCGGCGGTCAACGCCAGCGTAAAGGTAGCCGCAACAGTATCGCCTGCGCCATCCGTGTCCACAATTTCGCTTGAGTGATGATTGAGCGGGAAGACTGGCAGATGTAACGGCTCTTCGCCTGCCACAAAGAGGCTCATGCCTTCGCTACCACGTGTGATCAGAATACTTTGCGCGTTGCTCCCGACCAGCAAACGTCGCCCTGCCTCGTTCAGATCTTGCTCGTTTGAGATAGTGATCCCGCTGGCCTGCTCGGCCTCTGGTTGATTGGGAGTCAACGCGGTCACGCCTTGAAAGCGCGCAAACGAACCGTGCGAGTCAACCACGATGATCTTTTGCAGTTGACGCGCCAGAGGTAAGCAGCATTCAAGAATAGCCGGGCTGATCATGCCATTCTCATAGTCCGAAAGCATGACCGCGTCGACTGTAGGGAGAATGCGCTGGATATATTCGATGATTCGACCGCGGTACGGCTCGCCAACCTCCGAGGTATCCACACGATCCACACGCACGACGTGCTGGCGCACGACTTGCGCGCTCCCTGCTATAATACGTGTTTTAGTAGAAGTTGGACGTGTCGCATCAATGATCAGACCCTCCTGATGCATACCCAGGTTGTCGATAGCTTTGCGCAGGCGCTGGCCGGGCAGGTCATCGCCTACGACACCAGCCAGAAAAACCTCTGCCCCTAGCGTACACGCGTTTACCGCCGGGTTCGCGGCTCCTCCCGGAATAGTGCGTTCCTCGGTCAGTTCCAGGATCAACACCGGAGCGTTGCGAGCGATGCGTGTGGGATTGCCAATCAAATACTCATCGGCGACCATATCGCCAACCACCAGAACGCGCTTGCCAGCAAAGCGAGGGATCAGCTTCGCTACATAATCGATGGCAAGAGGGAACTCCGCGCTATTTGCCATGCTGCCCGCGTCCTTTCAATACCACCCTCACGGCGAAGCGCGGCAGGGCCAGCATACGTCGCCAGCGCCACGGCTCACGATAGAGCCGGTAGAGCCATTCCAGGCCAAAGCGCTGCATCTGACGCGGCGCTCGCCGCTGGCGACCCGAAATAAAGTCGTAAGCACCACCCACACCGATAGCCAGAGCCGCAGGCAAACGCGAGAGGTTGCGCGCAATCCAGATGTCCTGAGCCGGTGCCCCATAGGCCACGCAGAGCACATCAGTTTGAGCTGCGCGTATACGCTCGATAATCTCTTCTTCTTCAGAAAGAGCAGGCGAGCCTGCGTAAGTCCCGGCAATTTGCAGGCCCGGCGCCAGACCTTGCAAGCGAGCCGCAGTCTCTTCAGCTACCCCTGGAGCAGCGCCAAGTAAATAGAGGCGATAACCCGCTGCAGCACAGCGCCCGGCCAGAGCCACCAGCGTATCTACTCCTGTGATGCGTTCGGGCACGGGAACTTTGAGGTAACGCGTGGCCCAGACCACGCCTACTCCGTCAGCAACCACCAGCGCGGCCTGATTGATTATCCGGCGAAAGTTCTCATCGCGCTGCGCCGCCATGACAAATTCGGGATTGACCGTGATAATCTGCTGGCAAGGCAAGCCATTCTCAGAGGCTCGCCGCCGTGCGATGATCTCCATCATCCATTCCAGAGCTTGTTCCTGAGAAACCCGGTCGACCCGCACCCCAAGCACATAAACGGACTCTAGCACATCCTGTTGGAGCGCCGTTGATACTTGTGTTGACATATCGTTTTCCACTTCATGCATTCTCTTTAAAATATGTCTGATTTCTTGCCCGTTTGCCTACTCGCGCCTACCGCGCAGCCACCTGGTATTTAGATTGAACTCACCAGTTGATAATCTCGACATCGGCCTCGGTCACAACAACATCCGGGCGCGCCTCTTCTATATAGCGGCGCACATGGTGCAATACCTCGTCGGCATGCTGGCGATTGTTGCTCACACAGCTCACCCCAAGTTTCGCGATTTGCCAGAGGTCGTTCTCTGAGACCTCGGCTATCGCTACCTCAAATTGATTCCGCACCCGCGCGATCACCGATTTGACAACCTGTCGCTTCTCCTTGAGCGAGTGGCTCTCTGGCAGATGCAATGTGATTTCACTGACACCTACAATCATGGCTGTAGTATAGCATAAGGGAGCTAGCAAAGAGATAACCGGGCGCAATTGGTCCCAGGACAGCCTTTGATTCGACGCTTCCCCGCTATCCTGGTACAATGAAAGAGGATATTTCAAGAGGCATCAAAGGAGCTTTTTTCATGGCAGAGATCAAAGAGGAAGAGCACCAGGTATTTCCAATGAGGGGAGTGCCACAACCAAAGCGGGAAGACGTGCTTAACCTGCCGCGCGTGCATATCTCGACGCATCCGGTCATCCATCATAAACTGACGGAACTGCGCAATAAGCATACTCCGCCGCCGGCTTTCTATCGCCTGGTCAAAGAGATTGGCGCGTTGCTGGCCTACGAGGCTACCGCGACTCTACGCCTGGAGCCACAGGCAATTGAAACACCGCTGGAGCCGATGACCGGTCGGCGACTGGCCGGCGGCATCGGGATCACGCCAATCCTGCGCGCCGGGCTAGGGCTGGCCGAAGGTTTTCGCGAGGTTATCTCAGAGGCTCAGGTCTGGCATCTTGGCCTGCGGCGCGATGAGCGCACGCTGCAAGCGCTGGAATACTACAATCGCCTGCCTCACCAGGTTGATCTGCAAGTCGCCTACGCCGTTGATCCGATGCTAGCGACGGGCGGCTCTGCCATCGATGCAATCAATGCGTTGAAGAAACATGGTATCCCGCGTCTTTCGTATGTATGCATACTCGCCGCTCCCTATGGCCTGCTCAAGCTCTCCCAGACGCATCCCGATATCGATATCTATATCGCCGCGCTGGATGAGAGCCTGAACGACCTGGGCTATATCCTGCCCGGCCTGGGCGATGCCGGCGACCGCCAGTTTGGAACATTTTAATAGTATGTCAACAAATACACCTGACGAACTCGAACCAGACTCCTCGTCTGGGCCGGACGAAGAGACTCAAGCGGCTGTATCATCTCCATCTCAGATAGATCAGCCAGCACAGGAGAACGAGGCTCCACTACCTGAGAATGCACTGCCGCCAGAAGCATTGGGTGAAACGAATGGAGGGCCATTGGGCTGCTGCCTGGGCGTTGCCATCGGCATGCTGCTTAGCCTCTCCCTGGCTATCCTCAGTCGCCTGTATGCTGCTCCGCTGGGAGAGCTCTTTCACGGTAATTACGGCCTGCTTGGCCTGCTTGTGCGCATTTTGATGGGCCTGCTGATCCTCGCCATGGCTATCCTCTTCGGGTATATCGGCTGGAAATTAGGCAAGAGATTTTATCGCGAATACGATCCACCTGTAATAAAAGAGAGGAAGCGCCGGCCAAAGCCGGAAAAAGTCCATCAAAAGATATGAAAGGATAGTATATGATGCGCGTAGTTATCTTTTGTGATATGGAGGGCGTCTGCGGTATCCAGTCCTGGGAACAGGTAAACGGAGGGCATCCTTCCTATGAGGATGGCCGACGCCTCTATACTGGCGAGGTTAACGCGGCAGTGCGAGGGGCCCGCGCTGCCGGCGCCAGCGATATCGTTGTGGTGGACTGTCATGGGGCGGGGGGCGGCTTTAAGTTTAAAAGCCTTATCCCTGACCGGCTTGAATCGGGAGCACAGTATGTACTGGGTCATCCCTGGGCACGCTACACGGAGGCATTCGAGAAAGGTTGTGACGCTATTCTTTTCGTGGGCGCGCATGCCATGGCTGGTACTTCCGATGGAGTGCTCTGTCACACAGTTTCGTCTGAGAACTGGCATCATGCCTGGATAAACGGCACGCGCGTCGGCGAAAGCGGCATTCTGGCCGCAGTTGCCGGCTGCTGGGACGTGCCCGCGATTTTTGTGGCCGGCGACGAGGCTACTTGCCGCGAGGTCACTGAACTATTGGGAGAAGAGGTCGTCACTGCTCCGGTCAAAACCGGTCTGGGGCGCTTCTCCGCGCGCAACCTAGCCCCGCGCGATGCCTGCGCTCTGATCGAGATGCGCGTGGCCCAGGCCATCTCACTCAGACACTGGCCCAAACCCTACAAACCGACCGCACCGGTCACGTTTAGAATCGAAGTGGCGACACCGGACGCTGTGAATGACTTTATCGGGCGTAAGGGCGTTGAGATCGAAGGACCGCGCGTAATCTCTTCTACCGGCGAAAATTTCTGGCAAGCCTGGGATCAGATCTGGTACAGACATTAGTTTTTCCAGACCTGGAATAAGGCTTCAGATCTGGCAATCGGGTTATTTCACACCCTGTTTCGACTACCAGGGATACCTACTTTTTGTAAATAGAGCAAGAAGTACCAGTCGTGCTGGCTTGCTGTCGCATTTGTGCTATGATGTAATTCAATAAAACTGTATGATGCAGAGTGGCAGAGGAGAACGTGTGTTGAATACGCTGGTTGATCAGCACTGGGGCAGCTACCGGCTTGTGCGTTTGCTTGGGCGCGGCAGTTTCGCAGAGATCTACCTGGGAGAACATGCAGACCGGGGCACGCAGGTCGCGGTCAAGATCCTGCATACGTCTCTTTCTGGAGAAGCCGCCAGAGCTTTCCAACGAGAAGCGCAGATCATCGCGGGGCTTACCCATCCCCATATTATTCGCATCCTCGATTTTGCTATCCAGGACGACAGGCCGTTTCTGGTGCTGGAATACGCGCCCAATGGCTCTCTACTCCAGAGGCACCCACGCGACACACAAGTCCCTCTGCCTGTAGTTGTTGAATACGTGAGTCAGATAGCAAGCGCTTTACAGTACGCCCACGAGAGAAAACTGATTCATCGTGACGTCAAACCAGGCAATATGCTTGTTGGTCAGAACGGCAACATTCTGCTCAGCGACTTCGGCATTGCGACGGTTGCACACTCCACTGCCTCTATGAATACACAGGAGGCGCAAGGCACGCTAGCCTATATGGCTCCAGAGCAGATTGAAGGGCACCCTCGTCCGGCCAGTGATCAGTATGCGTTAGGGATTGTGGCGTACCAGTGGCTCACCGGCAGAACGCCGTTTCGCGGCACATCCAGCGAAATTATCGCCCAGCACCTGGGAGTTTCCCCACGTTCCCTGCGCGAGCACGCTCCCCAGATGTCAGAAGACATCGAGCGTATCATCCAGCGGGCTATGGCCAAAGAGCCCAGGGCCCGCTTCAGCAGCGTGCGCGCTTTCGCGAATGCACTCCAGCAAGCCGCCGAGGCGATGCAATCCGCTATCCCGGCGAAACCGGCGCACTCTCCACAGGCCAATCCTGATACACTCCCTGCTCCAGCTGATGACCAGAACATCCCGCTCGCTCCACAGTCCGAAGCAACGTCAAGAGCAGATATCCCAGCCATTCCTTCTGCAAAAGCCGATGACACCTCTGCAACGCTGGGAAAAAGGCAGCGAACGGTTACTATGCCAACTACGCCTTTGCTTCCCTTACCGGTTGACGCTTCTCAGGATGAGCCAACGGCTACCACAGGCAGGTTGGCAACTGCTTACCGGTTTCATGTCGGGCGTGCGATCCTCTTGATAGCTGCTCTTTGCATTCTTCTCGTTGGCAGCATAGTCTTCTGGTATACACTCCCTTTTTTGCATTCCGCGCAGGCCGGCCCGAAGCTTTCTGCGCCGAATACATCGACAAATACAAATGCAACACCCGGCGGATCAGGATCAGGGAGCGTAGGCCATACAGGCATAGCAAGATCGACCCCCCCTGGAACGGACTCGCGTGCTTCTGCTACTCAGCCAGTCGTTCCCTCCGCATCGCCATCGGCATCAACGCCCGCATCTCAACCAACGCCCGCGCCAGACTGTCTTAGCGGAAGCACCCATTCCCTGACAATGAGGCAAATTCTGGGAAAAAGCGCTTCCTCAGCGGTCACGCTCACCAACTGTTCAGCGGTTGCCGGCAACTGGACAGCGACGGTTCAGACCACTGGCGGCAGCGGCTGGACCTCCTGCAACCCGACAGGCGGGACCATTCCAGCGGGGGAAACACAGACCGTACAGATTACCGCAGGTTCTTCAAATATGCTCGTCGGCACCTATACAGTTCGCTGGACTTTTACCATGGGCAGCGCTTCCTGGACCGTTGATGTTACGTTGACCATCATCGGCTAATTATGGAATAAAAAAGGAAGGGCCGAGTTTCGCTACTCCTCATCGGCAATGCGAAAGACCGACATACGCGTGCGCAGCAAATTGGTCAGTTCCACCAGATGGGCCAGTGACTGTTGCATTGTTAGCATATGTCGTGTGATTTCGCTTGTCATACGCGAGATTTCCTGTACAGAGTGAACCACGCGCTGCGATCCCTGAGCCTGGCTTTCGGAAGCGGCACAGATCTCCTCGACCAGGTTAGACATTTGCGTGGTCACAACGTTAATCGCCTCCAGGGCTGCGCCGGTTTCGGAGACCAGTTCAGATTGCATCACAACCTTCTGAATATTGCGCTCAACGCTCTCCGATACAGCCAAAGTTTCGTGCTGAATCGTGCGTAGGCGAGCAGAAACTTTACGCGCCGCCTCTGCGCTATGTACAGCCAGCGAGCGAATCTCCTGGGCAACCATGACAAAGCCCTGTCCCTGCTCTCCCGCACGTATCGCCTCTATCGCGGCATTGAGGGCAAGCAGATTCATACGAGCCGTCAAATCCGAGATCTCCGCGACGGTATCATTGATCTCCTGCCCGCTCTCGCCCAGACGCTTCATCACGCGCGAAGACTGCATGGTGATTTCGCGTACCTGGCGCATGCCATCGATGGCGCGTGTGATCTGATTCTGGCCCTCCATATTCACATCCATTGCATCGACGGACACGCGAGAAATTTTCGATGCATTCTCAGAAACGCCCTGCATAATGCTGGCCATTTCATCAATCGCCTGCGAAATATACTGGACCTGGTGTTCTTGCTGGCTGGTATCCTTGACCAGCAGATCCGAATGATGCTGGACTTCCTGAGCATGTTCATCGACCGCCTGCGTCACTAACTGCACCGTGCCCAGAATACTGCTCATTTCCCCAAGCATTAGATTGATCGCTTCGGCCACCGGTTTGAGCTTTTCATGCGAGAACTGCACACGCACGCGTAAATCCCCGCGCTGAACTCGCTCCAGATCACAGCGCAAATCAACAATCGCGCGCTCCAGGGCAGCCTGCTCGGCCTCGCGCTCCTGAAAGAGACGCGCGTGATCGATTGCGATGGCCGCCTGGTTCGCAAAAAGCTCGAGCATCTCGATGCTCTCTTCAGTTGGCACTTTGCCATCGATTGGATCATCCAGCGAAATATAACCCAGAAGCTTGCGCTGGCGCGGGCTGAATAGAGGAACTATCAGTATATTCATGGGGTTCCAATCGCCGGGACGATAATGCTCTGCCCGACTGCCACATACCATCGTCACATCGTCGAACAAGTGGTTATATTCATGAGAGATAAAATAGCTCTGGCTGATCTGAAACTCTGGCTGCATCATCCTGAGCATCTGAGCAACACGCATCGGATGGGCCTGCAACTTTTGTTTATCCTCTTCTGAAATACCCGCGCAGGCCGCAACTTTCAGATAATTGTGGCCTTCTTCGATCATCTTAATGACCGAGGCACGAAAACCGGTACAGAGGGTAATCGACGAGGCTATCTGCTCAAGCACCTCGCTGAGACCCAGTTCGGCCCGCAAGACATTCCCCAGACGAATCAGTTCCTTCACCTGGTGATTCTGCTGCAATGCCGCATGCTTCACAACAGGAAGAGATGGCGCGGTCGGCTCATCATCTGGACCAGGCTCTGGCGTCGAAGCCATCTGCTCCTGCGCATGGGTCCACTGCGATAGTTCGGCAGGCGCGCGAAAACGCACTCGTAAAGGCACCGACCGCCTTTGCTCTTTTTCTTCTGGCATGTTTTGACCTTCCCTGGGGCACCACAGATAGAAATACTTTTTTTATTATCGCTGGCAGCCAGCTTTTTTGCAAGTTCTGTAGTATCTTCTTCTTAAGACGCTCAAAGCCCTCCATAATAGCCACAGAGGGACCGTGGTATCCTACCCTCTAGAAATGTGCCTTCCAGGCGGTGCTCTTCCTTGAGAACGTGCCCGCGCCGGTGAAAAAGCTCGACCAGTTCGCTCTTTTCATAAGGCACAACGACCTGTAACGCCTCCATGCTCTCAGCCAGCATAGAGGCTATCTTTGCGCGCAGATCCCCCAGACCACGTTTCTGGAGGGCCGAGACAGGCACAGCATTGGGATAGAGCGCCGTATCAACCTCGCCGTTATCCTCCAGCAAGTCTACTTTATTCAGCGCTGTCACGCGCGGTTTGTCGGCAGCATCCAGGCTACTCAGGATCTCGCTGACTGTCTCGCTCTGCTCAATTGCGTTCTCGTGGATGATATCGACGACCTCCAACAAGAGATCGGCCTCGATCACTTCTTCCAGCGTTGCCCGGAAAGCCGCGATCAAGCGTGTCGGGAGCTTCTGGATGAAACCAACGGTATCGGTAAGCAGGACCTCCTGGTTATTCGGCAGCAGCAAATGGCGCGTGGTTGGATCAAGCGTGGCAAAGAGCTTATTTTCCGCCAGAACCTGGGCGTTGGTTAGCGCGTTGAACAGGGTCGATTTGCCGCTATTGGTATAGCCAACTACAGCTACCGTCGGAATAGCCCGCTCTACACGCTGCATGTGATGGATCTTGCGCTGTTCGCGCACCATGTCGATCTCCTCGTGAAGTTCGGAGATCCTCCCGCGAACTCTCCGGCGGTCCATCTCCAACCTGGTCTCACCGGGACCACGCACACCAATCGCGCCGCCTGCTCCACCAGGGCTGGCGCTGCGCGAGCCGCCAGCCTGACGCGAAAGGGCTGCACCAGAGCCAACCAGGCGAGGCAGGCGATACTCCAACTGCGCCAGCTCAACCTGCAAACGTCCCTCGCGCGTATGGGCATGCTGCGCGAAGATATCCAGAATCAGGGCGGTACGATCAAGCACGCGGGCGGAGAGGCATTTTTCCAGGTTGCGCTGCTGAGAGGGGGAAAGCTCATCATCAAAAATGACCAGATTCGATCCGCTGGTCTTCGCTAAATCGGAGAGTTCCTGCGCCTTGCCTTTCCCAATATAGGTCGCGACATCGGGATGATGCATGCGCTGAATCATACTGCCGACAACCTGAGCGCCGGCTGTTCTGGCCAGCGTACCCAGCTCACTCAACGAATCTTCGACACTCCACAAACTCTCGCTCCCATCGTGCTCCACTGCAACCAGGTAGGCACGCTCAGGCTGAGTGCGCACCGGCGCCTCTATCAAATGCCCGCGTTTTGTCGTAGTTTTTTACCCTCCGCTCTCTTCTGCTTCGGGCAAGTTCCGAAGACTGCACACCAGCAGTTTACTTGCACAGTAGAAAGGATCTGTCAGAAACGCCATAGACCTTCTCTGGTTATTCTAACATGCCTGCCAGAGAATACAAGCCAGGCTACCTATGAATAAGCGGAACAATGAAGCTGTTAACCCTGGCAAACAGGCTGTTTGTGACCGCCGTGTTGTAAAAATCCTGCCAGCTATTAAACTGCGAGGTATTGATGCCAAGCTGCTGCATCTGGCTGGTATCCTGCAAGAAGTGAGCCAGCACCCACAACAGCGCCACCCAGAGCAACCACGCCTCAACAAAGCCAACCACCCCTCCCAACAGCGTATCGCCCAGCCCAACTATCCCGCCAACCAGAGGGACTTTTCTGAGAGTTGCGCGTATCACGGTGGCCAGAATATGGATAATCAAAACGGAACCGAAAAACAGTACGATATAGGAGATCAAAGGGGTTGAAGGCAGGTTGTTACTCGCCAGTGTATTGCTCAACTGTGGCCCAAACTCGTATGCGACCACAAACGCGATAGGCAGGCTGAGTACGCTGACCAGGCTAAAGAGAAAACCATTGCGCAAGCCGTTAAAAACCAGCAGAACGACTGTGATAACGAAGAGCAGATCGACAATACTTAACGAACCAAGCATAGGGAGGTTCCTCCAGCAATGTTTTGAGATACGCTTTTATGAGTGAGCCTTGTATCTGCTATGCAAGACGTTACGCCCTGCGCTCTCGTAACAATCAGCCTGGTTCCTGGCTCATCTTTCTTGCGTTGCCATTTCTTCTCTTCCCTGGATGCGCTTGAGATCTCGATCTCGATATATAGCGGAACAGTTTGACATATTTCAAACTATATATCAAAATGTTTCCTTGCGTACAGAATATTTCTTCAGAAGCTGTAGTTCAGGTACGTTGAGAGAACATATCCAGGCAGGTTTGTCCATAAACTTGCCCTGGTTGTTCCCTGGCTCTTCTGATTTAAGCAGGCTAGGGGGAACGCCGATCAAGGTGTTTGCTCGCGTAGTAGTTTAAGAATCTCGTAAGTTGTTGCGGAAGGACGGTTTCGTAGGTCACTAGACTTGAGCAAATTGCTCCTAGCAGATAAGAAGAGGCAACTCGATGTTGAAGTTTGGGAGGCTCGGCGTTGCTCTCGTTCTGGGCCTGATCATGTGCCTGTCGCTGTTGACTACAGGTATCGCCGCTCAGAGCGTTAAAAGTAGCAATACAAGTAAAACAGTTCCAAGCGTCGTTAAGACAGGCGCGATAGTAGGAACAACCCAGGCCGTTCAGGAAGTCAAGGGCAACCAGAAAGCAAGCGAGCTCCTTGCCTGGGGACCTCGCGGCTATGGTTTTTTCCGGGGCGGATTCGGTTTCCATCGCGGATTTTTCTTCCGCCGTGGATTCTTCTTCCATCGCCCTAGATTCTTCTACGGCGGTTATGGCCCCTA
>DATGKW010000173.1:0-20916 GCA_035294465.1 Ktedonobacteraceae bacterium
CGTGTGCCGCCGGAGAAACGCCCGTCGGTAATCAGCGCGACCTTATCGCCCAGACCCATCCCCATGATATTAGCAGTGGGGGCCAGCATCTCTTGCATACCGGGACCGCCACGTGGTCCCTCGTAGCGAATCACTACCACATCTCCTTCTTTGACCTGCCCGTTAAGGATGCCCGCACATGCCTCTTCCTGTGAATTGTAGATCCTCGCCGGTCCGGTGTGCTTCATCATCGCCGGCTCGACGGCTGCGACCTTGACTACGGCTCCATCGGGGGCCAGGTTGCCGAAGAGGATGGCCAGACCACCGCGTTCGCTGTGCGGATTCTCCAGGGGTCGGATGACTTCAGGATCCTTGTTCTCGGCCTCGGCAATATTCTCGCCCAACGTGCGCAGCGTGACTGTCGGACGATCCAGGTAGAGCGTGCCGGGCTTTTTCGAGAGCTCTTTGAGGATCGCGCTGATGCCGCCCGCCCTATCCACATCCTCCATATGCCATTTGCCAGCCGGGCTGACCTTGCACAGGTGAGGCACACGCGCCGCGACCTCGTTGATGCGGTTCAGATCATAGTCCAGGCCGCCCTCGCGAGCCAGGGCCAGCGTGTGCAGAACAGTGTTGGTCGAGCCGCCCATAGCCATGTCGAGCGCAAAAGCATTATCAACGCTCTCCTGGTTGACGATTTTGCGCGGCGTCAGATTGGCTTCGATCAGACGCAAGATCTGCCGGCCAGCCTGACGCGCCAGTTCCTTGCGTTCCTCCGAGATGGCCAGGTAGGAGCCGTTGCCAGGCAGAGCCAGGCCCAGAGCCTCCATCAGGCAGTTCATCGAGTTAGCGGTAAACATGCCGGAGCAGGAGCCGCAGGTGGGGCAGGCGACCCGCTCAAGCTCGGTAAGCTCGCTTTCGCTGATCTTCCCCGCCTGGTACGCACCCACGCCCTCGAAAATGCTGATGAGATCGACGCTGCGCCCATCGGCCGTCTGCCCGGCCTTCATAGGACCGCCGCTAACGAAGATCGTGGGAATGTCCAAACGCATCGCAGCCAGGAGCATGCCGGGCACGATCTTGTCGCAGTTGGGGATACAGACCATGCCATCGAAGCGATGCGCCTCAATCATAGTCTCGACGCAATCGGCGATGAGCTCGCGGCTGGGCAGCGAATATTTCATGCCAATATGGCCCATCGCGATGCCATCATCGACGCCGATAGTATTGAATTCAAAAGGTACGCCTCCTGCTTCGCGAATAGCCTGTTTGACCAGCTTGCCAAAGGCTTGCAGGTGAACGTGCCCCGGCACGATATCGACATAGGAATTGCACACGGCGATGAACGGTTTGGAGAAGTCTCTTTCTCCCACAACGCCCGTTGCCCGCAGCAGCCCGCGATGCGGCGCACGTTCAAAGCCGAGCTTGATTTGATCTGAACGCATTTTCTCTCCTCATTCGTGTTAGAGTTAGGGACCGGTGATGGACCAGGTCCGCAGGGTTCTCAATCTCTCCCGCCTCGCAGACCCCTCTACGCCGGTCCTCCCGCGTCTGATTCCTCTCTCACCAATTTGTATATGGGTTGTTGCATGAAAAATGGATGAAACTATTTTTCATGCAACAACCATATACAAATCTTCTGCGTGGCAAAGCCGCGCGAAACAGATTGTTACGAGTAGCTAACCGGCGTGACCCAGGCGCTGTAGCGCGGATTCTCGCCCCGACAGGCCGCGAGATAGGCTTGCTGCAACTTCATAGTAAACGGCCCTGGCTTGCCGCTGCCCACGGGCCTGCGGTCTACGCTGCTGACCGGCGAAACCTGCACGCCCGTGCCGCACAGAAAGATTTCGTCGCTGGCATACAGTTCGGTGCGGTCGATGCGCCGCTGCTCCACCTGCATACCGAAATCCTCTTCGATCATCGATATCAGGGCGTTGCGCGTAATGCCCTCAAGGATATCCTCGGAGAGCGCGGGCGTAGCGAGTTTGCCGTTGCGCAGGATAAAGAGATTGCACGAGCTGCCCTCCGAAACCGTGCCGTCATCGGTCAGCATGATCGTTTCGTCGAAACCGGCTGCTGTGGCGTCGTCGATGGCCAGGCAGCTATTGACGTAAGCGCCGGTGACTTTGGCGCGTACCGGCATAGCATTGCTATTAGCCCGCCGCCATGATGAGGTGCAGACATTCAGCCCGGCGCTGATGTCCACGTAATTGCCCATCGGGAAGAGGTAGATGGCGAAAGCGTCCTCCAGCGAACTGAGCGTCAACTTGATCGTGCGCGACGCTTTGTAGCACAGCGGACGCACATAGATGTCCGAGCGGTAGGCGTGTTTGCGTGCCAGCTCCACCGTGATCTCGCACAGTTCGTCAATGGACTCCTTCGGCTGCATCATCAAGGTCTTCCACGAATTCGCCATGCGCTCGTAATGTGCGCGCAGCTTGAGCAGATAGAGGCGCTCGTGTTCTGCATTCCAGTAGCCGCGAATCCCCTCGAAGCAAGCAGTGCCATAATGCAGTGCATGGGTAGCGATGCTGACTTTAGCCTCACTCATCGGGACGACTCGCCCCTCGAAGTAGACAAATCCTTCCTCAGGATTGAGCACCGGTATCTTCGGGCTTTCAGCCTTCGCCGGGTGTTGATTGTTCTGGGTGTCTGGTTGATACGTTTGGGTCACGATTATTTTCTCCTTCTCACTCACCATGCATACTGCAACTACATTTTCTTCTTTAAACTAATGATTGTGTTTTCGTATAAGGGAGATACGAAACACATCTCCCATACAAAAACACAATCATCGGCTCTTCATCTAAATTGCTGCCGGCGTCTCTTTGCAACTTTCGGCGATATAGACCAGGTCCTCGTCGGTGGCGTGCTTTTTCTCGTCGGCCAGCGCGATGAAGCGGGTGTAAGCCGCTTTCAGTTCGGTAGCGTTGAGGTGGTAGCCAAGCTGGCGCAGACGCGCATCCAGGCCGTGACGGCCGGAGTGCTTGCCCAGCACAAGTTTGGTATCGCCCCAGCCCACCGATTGCGGAGTCATAATTTCGTAGGTCAGGCGGTTCTTGAGCATGCCATCCTGGTGAATGCCCGCCTCGTGTGAGAAGGCATTGGCTCCCACGACGGCCTTGTTCGGCTGCACCGGAATGCCCGTCAGACGGCTGACTAGCTGACTGGCTTCAACGAACGCCTGCGTGTTAATGCGCGTAGTGACATCCTTGAAACGATCTGGCCTCGTGCGCAGAGCCATGACAACCTCTTCCATAGCAGTATTGCCCGCACGCTCGCCCAGGCCGTTGATGGTTACTTCGACCTGGCGCACGCCGGCAGAAATGGCGGCCAGGGTATTAGCCGTTGCCATACCCAGGTCGTTATGGCAATGCGCGCTCATGATAATCTCTTCCATGCTCGGCACGCGCTCGCGGATGTAGCGGAACATGTTCCCGTATTCGTCTGGCGTGCTATACCCTACGGTATCGGGTAGGTTGATAGTAGTTGCGCCTGCCTTGATCGCTGTTTCGCAGATCCTGCAGAGATAATCCCAATCGCTGCGCGTGGCGTCCTCGGCGGAAAACTCGACCGTGGGACAGAGGTTGCGCGCGTATCCGACCATCGATTTGACTCGCTGCACTGCCTCTTCCTGGCTGATATTGAATTTGTGCTTGAGGTGGATTTCGGAAGTAGCGAGAAAAACGTGAATTACCGGATGATCGGCCTCGCGCACGCCTTCCCAGGCCGCGTCAATATCGTCAATGGCCGCGCGGGCGAGTGCCGCGACGGCCGGACCATGTACATGACGCGCGATCTCTTTGACCGCGGCTAGGTCGCCGGGCGAGGCGATGGGGAAACCGGCCTCGATGATGTCCACATTGAGACGCACTAGCTGATCCGCCACCTGCAGCTTTTCTTCGGTGGTCATGGTTGCGCCGGGCGACTGTTCGCCATCACGCAGGGTGGTGTCAAAAATTCGAATAACCGCAGGGTCCGCCATTTCCGTTGTTCTCCTTCTTTGGTTCGCTCAGCACAAGCGTAGTGCAAAGCTTATTTTTTCTGTTCAATAACCTCTGGTTTTTTCTCTTCAGCGCTTTCCGAGTTGCTGACAACCGGATTCAGCCAGGGCATCATGGCACGCAACTGCTGACCGACCTTCTCAATCTGGTGCTCGGCGTTGACGCGGCGCATGGCCTTGAAGCTGGGCTGACCGGCCTGGTTCTCCAGAATCCAGGTGCGAGCGAACGAGCCGTCCTGGATCTCGCGCAGGATCTGGCGCATACGCTCGCGCACGCTCTCATCGATCAGGCGCGGCCCGGAGACATAATCGCCGTACTCGGCAGTGTTGCTGATCGAGTAGCGCATATAGCTCATGCCGCCCTGGTACATCAGGTCAACAATCAGCTTCATCTCATGGAGGCATTCAAAATAGGCCGATTCTGGCTGGTAGCCCGCCTCGACCAGCGTCTCGAAGCCCAGGCGGATCAACGAAGTAACGCCTCCGCAGAGAACGGCCTGCTCGCCGAAAAGATCGGTTTCGGTCTCTTCTTTGAAAGTGGTTTGCAAAACGCCCGCTCGCGTGCTTCCGAGAGCACGCGCGTATGCGAGAGCCTGCGCATGCGCCTGACCGGTTGCGTCCTGATAAACTGCGATCAGTGATGGGGTGCCAACGCCCTCTTGATAGAGGCGGCGCACCATGTGGCCTGGCGCCTTGGGCGCGATCATCGTCACATCGACATCGGGCGGCGGGACAATCTGACCGAAGTGCAGACTGAAGCCGTGCGCGGTCATAAGCATCTTGCCGGGGGCCAGGCCAGGGCGAATATCACGCTCAAAAACAGCTTTATGGTGCTCGTCGGGAATCAAGATCATGATAATATCCGCCTGCTCCGCCGCCTCCGCTGGAGTGACGACCCGCAGCCCCTCCGCCTCCGCTTTGGCACGGCTCTTGCTGCCCGTGGGCAGGCCAACCATGACCTCGCAGCCGCTATCCCGCAGATTCAGGGCGTGCGCGTGTCCCTGGCTACCGTACCCGATGATGGCGATCCGCTTGCCCTGGATAAAATCAAGATTCGCGTCCCCGTCATAATAAACCTGTGCCATGTGTTTCTCTTTTCTCCTGTTTTCAATCTATTTCATATCGCGCGGCATAGCGACGCTGCCAGTGCGCGCCACTTCGCGAATGCCGAAAGGCTGTAAAAGACTGACCAGCTTCTCCACCTTCGCGCTGCTGCCGGTCACTTCAAGCGTGACGCTTTCAGGCGCGACATCGGCAAGATACGCCCCAAATTGCTGGCCAAGTTCGATAATTTCGTTGGAGCGGCGGGGATCACTGGCGACTTTGATCAACGCCAGTTCCCGCTCGACCAGCATGTCGGATGATAAATTCGTGACCTGCCGGACATCGACGACCTTGCGCAGTTGCTCAACCAGGTGGTCAACGGCCACTTCAGAATCATTGATGACGGCGGTGATACGCGCCACGTCTGGCTGCTCGCCGCGCCCGATAGTCAGAGTTTGCATATTGGCGCGGCGGCGGCGTAGCAAACCCACCACGCGGTCCACCGCTCCCGGTCTTTCGTTAATCGAGATGACCAGCGTATAGGTACGCGCGACCTCTTTGGGCACGTCCGACTGGCCTGCTCGCGATGGTTGAGGCCGGGCCTCGCTCGCGGTGGTCTCTACCCCCTCGGAGTCCCTGGCCGCCTCTTGAGTGCCCGGTTTCTCGTTTGCCATTGTTCTAGCTTTCCTCCCCGGTCTCTTCGATCATATTGGTGATGGCCGCGCCCGGCGCAACCATAGGATAGACGTTGCTCATGGCCTCAATGACGAAATCGATAATCACCGTCCCCTCGCTCTCCATAGCTTCGTGGATCGCGGCGGCCACATCTTCGCGCTTCGTGACGCGCATACCCTTGAGGCCGTAGGCATCAGCCAGCTTGACGTAATCGGGGCCGGTAATGGGTGTTTCAGAATAGTTGCGGTTGTGGAAGAACTGCTGCCACTGGCGCACCATGCCCAGGTAGCCGTTGTTCATGATGGCAATCTTGACGGCGAGACCCTGCTGCTTGAGCGTGGCGAGTTCCTGAATGTTCATCTGGATACCGCCATCGCCCGCAACTACCCAGACGGTTTCCTGCGGCAGGCCCATCTTGACGCCCATAGCTGCTGGCAGAGCAAAACCCATCGTACCCAGGCCACCGGAGGTGATATGGCTATTGGGGCGCGTCCATGTGTAGAAGCGTGCGGTCCACATCTGGTGCTGGCCCACGTCGCTGACCACAATGGCCTGGCCAGCGGTCTCGGCGCGAATGGCCTCTAGAATACTCATGGGATCGGGAAGCTCCTGGTTGTAGGCAACCCTGCTGCGCTCATTGGCAGCTTTCTCCCAGCCGCGAATCTCTTCCAGCCACGCGCCATGCTCACCCGGCTCGACTGCTTCCACCAGAGCGGCCAGGGCATTCTTCGCATCGGCAACAATCGGCACAGCGGCAGGCTTGACCTTGTGCATTTCGGAGGCGTCGATGTCGATGTGAACAATCTGCGCGTGCGGCGCGAAGTCTGCGACCTTGCCAGTCACGCGATCATCGAAGCGCAGGCCTACGCCCACGATCAGATCCGCCGCGCCAATGGACCGGTTAACGTGCGCGGGACCATGCATACCGGGCATACCCAGGGCAAGCGGATGCGTCTCCGGGAAGGCGCTCAGGCCGAGCAGCGTAGTAATCACGGGAATGCCGGTCTTTTCGGCGAAGGCCAGCAGTTCAGCATACGCGCCGGAGAGAATGATGCCATGACCTACCATAATCAAAGGCCGTTGGGCGCGTGCGATCAGTTCGGACGCTCTAGCTATGGCCTCCGGTGAAGGTTGTGGCTTGCGTGCAGCCCGAAAATGCTCCAGCGACGTGACCGAAGCCTCTGGCCGGTAGAGCGTCTTGGCGAACTGCACATCTTTCGGAACGTCGATCAGTACGGGGCCGGGCCGCCCTCCCTGGGCCAGGCGGAAGGCTTCATGCACAATATCGGCCAGGTCCTCGACGCGTTCGACCAGGAAATTGTGCTTGGTGATCGGCTGCGTCACGCCCAGCACGTCGGTCTCCTGGAAACCATCGCGCCCGATGAGCGACCGCGCCACCTGGCCGGTGATTGCCACAATGGGCGTTGAGTCCATAAAGGCCGTCGCCAGGCCGGTCACAAGATTCGTCGCGCCGGGGCCGCTGGTGGCAACGCAAACGCCAGGCTTGCCGGTCGCGCGCGCGTAGCCATCGGCCGCATGGGCCGCGCCCTGCTCGTGGCGCACCAACACGTGATGCAGGCTTGGATACGAGGTCAACGCATCATAAAACGGCATAATCGCGCCGCCGGGGTAGCCGTAGAGCAGCTCAACGCCTTCGCGAACCAGGGCCTCGCACAGAATATGACTGCCCGGCAATTCACGCGGCTCCTGCTGAGTAGTTGAGGCTGTCTGCATTGCCCCCGTGGTCTGGGTCATAGGTACAGCTACCTGCATAAAAGACTCCTTACATACGAGATTTGCTTCCTTCCCGATTTTGCGAAAGAACCAGCGCTCAAGCTGTTGGCAAAATTGGAAGATGAATACCTGATACGAAAAACAATAAAAAACGAGAACCGCCCGAACTGGGAGGTCCTCGTTGTTACGTTACCTGCTCTGGATTAGGTTGCGTCTTTGCTACCTCTCATCTCCCGTCTGCGTTCTTTGTGTCAGTTCCTTGCTTAGCCCTACCGCACCGGCAACCGCCAGCCCGGTAAGGCCGCTAAGGGCGAGAATGCTAAGCACGCCTACAAGACCAGGTATTGCAGTATTCTCAAGCCGGATTGACAGCAGAGAGACGAGCAGGACAAATAAAGAAACCGACGCTACTGCGCCGGTCTGAGTGAAGATGCTGCTGGTGGCTGCGCACGCGTACGTACCGCATATTGCCTGGGCATGTGAACCAGACATACGCTGAGCACAGAAAGATCGCTGATTCCCAGTCACCATTGCTCGGTTGTCAGTTATCCTCGCCATGCAGCGCACCCTCTTTTTTCAATCTCTTGCGCGAGAGACGCTCTAAAAATACACGTTCCAAAACAAAATAAAGACTTCCGGACTGCTACAGCAACTTCGCTGGGCAATCCTTCTGCCGTCTTCGCTTTTCTGAGCATACCTGATTCATTGGGGTTTGTCAACCCCATAGAGAAGGTCTATTCAATAATAAGCTTGCACTTTTTTGCTTTTCTCTAGACCTTCGATAAAGGAGGCGGCGATCCCTCGCGCCGTCTCCTGACTATGGAACGTTGATAGAAAGCTTGAGGCTCTTCATGCGCTCAGGAGTGAAAAACTGGGTATAGCCGCGCGCCTGAAGAAGGTCCTTGCGCACGGAAACTGCCAGAGAAGAGCCATACTCGGCTCTGGCTTTGGCCGACAGGTGGTCGTAACGCTGGCGTTCCACGCGTTTTTGTTCCATGATCCCTAGCAGAAAGAGCACAAGAGCAACAACCAGAATCAGCCCGCTTATCAGCAAGAAAGTCACACTAGCGGTGCTGTTTTGGGCAAGCAGTGTGAGTAGCAGCACGAGGCCGGCCACCATGGCTACCCCGATGGCCACGAAGCGATAAACCCCTGAGCGCTGGCCCATCGCATAAATCACGACACAGGTATTGCACAGGAAAACTTCTTCTTTGCCACTGATCCGATAACGCATGATTGTAGTGCTTCCTCTGCGCTTGGTATCGATGAGGGTACCGTAATAAAAGGGGCATACCCCACCTTCCGAAACATCCACATCTTGCAAGCATTTTTTGCAAATCATAGGCATCCCTCCTGATCGACATCACTATGCCAGAGCATGCCTTATTCATGAGAGTTTGTCAACCCCGCCAGATGGTGTTCCTTTTGTTCTTTTGTTCCTTTTTGCCCCTCAATCAGCCTGTAGAGCCACCTGACAAAAGGAACAAAAGAAACACCATCTGGTTCGCTCTAGCTTAACCCCATCAGGAACAGCCCGCGCGCTAGAATCTCGCCGGCCAGAGCGCAAACGACGATCAGGTAGAGCATACCGGTGGCGGACTGGAAGGAGCGGTCGCGCACAAGCTTCCAGGCCAGGCCGCCCAGGATCAGTGGCATCGCGAAGCCAACCAGGATGCGCAGCCAGCCGATTGCCCCGATGCTGAGCGGCGTGACCGTGGGCACATTGGCGGGCTTGACCGTGACTGTGGCAGATGGCGTAGGATTGCTTGAGGGGCGAACTGTAGGGCTAGCTACGACTATCGGGGTAGCGTGCCCGCCGGTCGCAGCCTGCGCGGGCGCGATCTGAGCACCGGTCGCCAGGAAGAAGATGACCTCCAGCAGCACACCGAACAGGACGATGGTGGTAGAGAAGAGCAGCGGCTTCTCCGTCATCGCGGGCGTGACCAGGTACCAGTGACCCAGCCACATTGCAGTCATCACGCCGCCCAGGGCTAGCGCGGCCGCGAAGAAGCCGGCCACAACCAGCGCCTCGCCGAGTCCAGAACCACCAAGCGGGCGATAGATCATGCCCAGCACGAAGAGTGTAGCAAGCGCAGCCAGCACGGCCAGGCCGCCGCTGATCATACGCAGCACAAAGATCGTGGTGACGCGCGGCTCCTCGACAACCTCTCCCTCCGCCGGCTTGCTGCCATCGTTGGCGATGCCGGCCTTTTTATCCATCAACAGAAAGATCGTGTAGGGGATCAGCAGGAGCAGGAAGAACAGCAAAGGCAGCGCCAGATAGCCGGTCCAGCCGTGATCGAGCGGATTGAACGTATTCAGCAGAGCGGCCGACGAGAAGCCCTGCTGGAAGAGATAGGTCAGGAGGGTCAGGAAGAAGTAAATAAAGGCGTAGAGCACCAGGAAACTGCGCTTGACCGCGTGGCGCATGTCGAGCAGATACATTACCGCGAACTGCCCGGCACATAATTCGACCAGCACAATAAACAACATCAATGGCAGCGTAAGCATAGTTGTATATCAATCCTTTTTAGCAGGTGTATGAGTCAACAGGCTTCGTTTGAAAAAAGGTGAGGTGGTGGTCCACCTGCATGCCTGTGTCAGATTATAGCGCTTTTGGATGGACAAAGAAAACCCCCGATAGGAATGCGCGCTGGAATCCGCCTTTTTCGCCTGATCCTCGCTCGATATAGGACAAAAGTTTACATATGCAATGTTTTTTTCCTCCACGGCGAATTAGGTAAACAAGGCTCTGAAAGAATCACGGTATCTATGATGGAGAAAAATTATGAATACAAACTTTCCCGAACAACCTTCTATACCTGGACAACTCAATCTTTCCGCGCAACAAACAAAACGGAGACGCAACATGCGTCTCTTCGGTGGCTTATGCGCGCTGGCTTTTCTGCTGGTGAGCGCGCTGGTGACGGCGCTGGTCCTGGGTTCGACGCATCGGGCAGTTCAAGCCAGCGGAGGCGCACCCACACCCACGCCTACAGTGGGCACGCCAGCTCCGGGGCAGCCACGACCGAACGGTTCGCTCTACACGGCAACGCCAGGGAGCCTGGCTCGCGTCGATCTCAAGACCGGCCAGACCGTCTGGACCATTCAGGCAAGCGATCCCTCGGCTCCGGTCGTGATGGGCAACACACTTTTCTTCGAGAATCAGGACTCGGCCAATCCTTTCATTGAGGCAGCCAACGTGAAGACGGGCCAGCAACTCTGGCGTACTCAGCAATCTCCCTATGGCCTGCTTCTCAGTTCCAATAACGAGCTTTTTGACAACTTCTGCAATCTCTCCTCCACCGGCACCACCTGTAGCCTGGACAGAATCAATACCAGCACCGGCGCGGTGCTCTGGTCCTCTACCAATTCGCAAGGCAGTTCCTGGATCACCGCGCAGAACGGCGTCCTCTACGTCGTCTCCTACACCAGCTACTTCGCGCTCAAGGCTTCTACGGGAGCAGTGCTCTGGCAAAAAAATCTTCTGAACTATCCAAATCAAGAGGCGACGATGGCTCCGGTGGTCAGCGGGAATGTGCTCTCCTTCGCCTCCTGCAACGAGACGAAGCAAACCAGTGACTACCAAAGTTGCTATCTCTACGCTTTCAATGCCAGCACCGGCAATGAACTCTGGCATCTGATTGTCCCACCCGGCGCGCTGCAAGTGGGTGCTTTGCAGGCTACGCCAGCAATTATGCATGGGGTGGTCTACGCGGGCGCCATTGATGGGACGCTCTACGCGGTCAACGAGCAAAGCGGCCAGCAACTCTGGAGCGCCAGCGCCGGAGGAACCATTGGGCAGGTATTCGCCAGTGCGGGCACGGTCTATGTAGAAGTTATCAGCCCCGATGGGACATCCTCCATCGAGGCATTCAATACCGCGACTCATGCCCTGATCTGGGGTCCGCTGAGCGACGTGAGCCAGCCACAGGGCGCTACCACTCTGCTCGCCGACCGCGAAGCGCTCTCCGGCGGTCCGGCCTCGCATCCTTTCGTGTTTGAGTACGGGCTGATCTATCTTCAGAGCGGCCCCACGACTATCACGGTTCTCAAGGCCACCAACGGCAGCCAGGTAGCACAATATACCGTGTCCTCCGGCACACTTGATGGGTTCACGGTCGTCGCGTAGGAGAGATGCACCCAAGCGCGAGGACTTGTAAAGAGAAAAACAGGCATAACAGCTGCGTTGTGCCTGTTTTTTTATTGCTCGCGGGTACACTTTTGTACCTGTTGTGAGGAGAAAAACCGTATACAATTTGATGAGCAAAGACGTTCTACGTTCCAAATTATATAGCGACCTTTGCTTCGTTCTAATAGAGAGTGACTTTACTGCGCGAGGTAAAGCGTCTCACCTTATATTGTTGAGAAAGGAATAGGTATGCAAGCACAGGTTACACCGCGCCGGGGAGGCGCCGGTTTCATCTGGCAATGGGGCGCAATCTTTGGGGTCATTCTGGGCATAATCCAGATTATGCTTTCGCTAGTCCATCTTGGGGGCATCGGCACGCTCATTGAAGTTATCATCTGGCTGGTTGGATTTTTCTTGATCGGTATGTTTGCCTCCAGTCAAACCGGCAGGGTCGGAACTGGCGCGCTGGTTGGACTGGTCACGGGCCTGATCGGCGGCGTGATCTCGGTGATTTGGGATGCCATTCAAATTGCGGCCAACGGTCCCTTGATCTCGCAGGCCCTCAATCAAGCCACGCAAAATGCGCAGCAACAGGGCCAGAACCTCTCGTCAAGCGAATTACATTCAATCGTTGTAGCCGGTATCATCGTCGGATTGGTCATAGTAGTTGCCTTCCAACTTGGTCTGGGAGCGGGCATCGGCGCGCTAGGTGGTCTGGCCGGTCGCGGCCGCGCCAGGTCGGCCACCGCGACAACACCAGCCGCTGGCAGTATGTGGACGCCGCCGCCTTCTGCCCCATCACCCTATGGTCAGCCGCCCTACGCGCCGCCGGCCGGTCCATCGCCTTATGGTCAACCGCCCTATCCGCCTTCTCCTGGTCCTAGCCAGCCGCAGGAATAGCATAAAAAGGCACTTCCAGTCGACAGAGAGGCGATCCTCTCTAACAAACGCAGCCCTGGCGCGAGATGCGCCAGGGCTACAACCAGAACAGTTCTGGCTTCCGCAAGGATAGAAGGATGCCATTTCCCACAATCTTTTCAAAACCAGGATGTCCAACTAATTTCTTTCAGGTGTCAATCACCGTGCGCAAGATTATCGAGATCACTCTGTAACGCACCTGCTGACTTTATCTCATCTCATCAAGCCCATATTTCAGCACGCGCGCAGCGCGCAAGGCGTAGCGGGGAGCCGCGTGGCTGAGCCAGAACAATTCTCGCCAGAGCGACAGTTGCCGCATAGCCCTGGCGGGTTGCAGCCACTCTTGAGAGATGTTGTGTTCCGGTGTATCCAGGATGACCCGCACCGTCGCCACACGCAGGTTTTGCTCCGCGAGCAGGCCCGTCTCCATATCAGCCGCCACGAAGCCGCGCCGGACCCACTCGCTTCTCTCAGCGCCGACAATCAGGGAACTGGCGGTTAGTAGCGGTCCGGTTTCCGGCTGAAAGCCAGCCCCGCGCGCGGCTGTTACCAGCGTCTGGACAAGAACGGGATCACAGGGAATAAGCTCCCCAGAGGGAAGACCCGCCTGTTCAGGTATCAGCACTGTTCCCGGACGTAGATCAGGAACAAGCGCCCCCGCCAGGCCGCACACGATCACGATAGACGCGCTGACAGCGTGGCCTGCTCGCTGCCAGCGCGCCAGGCTCACGCCCGCTCGCTGCACGCACGCGCGTGGGAGTATACAACGCGTTGCCCAATACTCAAGAGAGGTGGGTGCAAGAATCTCTATATCGTGCATCGCCTGGCCTTCACTCATATGTATCCTGGATAGCACGCAACACACACGAAAACTGTCATAGAGGGCCGCTTCAGCGGGTCCTCTCCCGATTGATCGGGGAGCGCCTGCTCTGCACGAATCTCGCTCAATCCACAGGAAGGCCACACGCTTGCTGGTGAAAAACTGGCTCACAGCAAGGCGAGCGGCCCACGCTGAAGCGGAGCAGGGCACGCTAAATCGGCCCTCTATGGCATGTGAATGATTTTCCTCCATCGTGCCCTGACTGTCTCGCCACACCGTGGCCCCGTCGCTCAGCGAGGGTCACGATGACCGGAAATCGTTAGAACCACGATGACGCAAAACCATTCAGCATGGGTGAACGGTTTGCCTGCTTCGTCCCCCCGGCAATTTCCTCTTATTGTGTTCCTCTCCGCGAACTGGGTGCCGATGGGGCGAAACAGCCAGGATCACGATGACGCAAAACCATTCACATAGGCGGTTTTTCATGCATGTTTAGCTTATCCCCATATCTTTCCTGTTGAGTCAGGAGCCGGGCCGCAGGCTGCCGCGCAGCACATCGAGCGTAGCTCGCAGGGACTCGCGGGGCGACCTCATAGTGGCTGTCACCGCCGAGGGTTCGTAGCCACAGTGGGCCATGCAATTAGCGCAACGCGGGTCCTTGCCCCGGCCATATTTCTCCCACTCGGTCGTCTCGACCAGCTCCTGATAGGAACCGACGTACCCATCAGCCAGTAGATAGCAGGGACGCTGCCAGCCAAGCACCGAGTAGCTAGGGATGCCCCAGGCGGTGCAGGAAAAATCAATCTTGCCCTCCAAAAAATCCAGGAAGAGCGGCGAGTGATTCAAACGCCACTTCTTGCGCCTGCCATCCCCAAAAGCCTGGCGGAAAATCTCACGCGTCCGCTCAACGCCAAGAAAATGCTCCTGGTCTGGCGCTTTCTCGTAGGCATAGCCCGGCGAGATCTGCATAGCATCCACTCGTACATCATCATTCAGATAATCGAGCACGTCGCGAATGCTGCGTGCGTCGTCCTGTGCAAAGAATGTGGTGTTGGTGGTCACGCGGAAGCCGCGACGCTGCGCCTCCTTGATCGCCTTGATCGCCTGATCGAAGACTCCCTGACGCGCAACTGATTGATCGTGACGCTCCCGCAAACCATCAATATGAACCGACCAGGAGAAGTAAGGGTGCGGCTTGAAAAGATCGAGCTTCTTGCTCATCAAGATAGCATTGGTACACAGATAGACGAAACGCTTCCGCTCCAGCAGCGCCGCCACAATCTGATCAATCTCTCGATGAATGAGCGGCTCACCACCAGCAATCGAGACAATTGGCGCACCGCATTCCTCAACCGCGTCAATACACTGCTGAACGGAGAGTCGGCGAGCCAGGATATCTTGCGGATGCTGGATTTTGCCGCAACCGGCACAGGCAAGATTGCACTGGTAGAGCGGCTCCAACTGCAAAACCAACGGAAACTTTTCGCGGCCTTTCAACTTCTGGTGAAGAATATAGGCTGCGATACGGAAATTCTGACGCAGGGTGATCGCCATAGACGTTTCTCCTCCCAATGGTCCCAAACGAATAACAAAAGATATGATTTTTTTGCTATAATAGCAAGAGAACAATATACAAACCTTACCACATTCGACAAGGGAAAGTAAAATTACCAGAGCTATTTGTTATAGCTCTACTGGGGGGATAAACGATAGAGGGGGTATAAAAAGCTCCAACTCATATCATAGGTTTCATAGTGTATCGTATCATGATGATGGGCCGGAGCCGGGGCAAGCTCCCTTGAATCCACGCATTTATTGAGAGCGCTGTAGGACACGATAAATCGGTCCTCTATGGCGGGTGGTATTGTTTATCTTTCTCATTACCCGACTTACCATCATCGTGGCTGAACGATTGGAATGGCTTCTCAACAAGCCTGAAGGTTGTGGACATCATGAGAAGAAACCGAGTCACAGTGGTGGAAAGCAATACACAGGTTGTGAACGGTTTTGTATCATCGTGACCAACGAAAGGTCTGGCCTATGGATAAGACACAGCCGAGCAAAGTGGAAGTGCCTGAGTTAAAGCAAGCGTTGGATCGAGCCGTGCAATGGCTACTAGAACAGCAGGATGCCGAGGGCTGGTGGTGCGGAGAACTGGAGACGAATGTGACGATGACGGCCGAGCATGTCCTGCTGCTGCGTTTCCTGGAAATCAACCTGGAGCCGATCAGGGAGGGCGCTACGCGGCATATCTTGAACAATCAGCGAGACGACGGCTCATGGGCTCTCTATTTCGACGGACCGGCCGATCTGAGCACGACTATCGAAGCCTACGTCGCGCTCAAGGTACTGGGCATTGACCCGCACGAAGACACAATGCAGCGAGCGCTTGCAGTTATCCACCAGCAGGGAGGAATAGCCAGAGCCAGGGTTTTTACGAAGATCTGGCTGGCGCTCTTTGGCCAGTATCCCTGGTCGGGCGTTCCAAGCATGCCGCCAGAGTTGGTCTATTTGCCGCCCTGGATGCCGTTTAACCTCTATGATTTCGCTTGCTGGGCGCGCGGTACCATCGCCCCATTGCTGATCGTGCTCGCCAGACGCCCGGTGAAGTCGCTCGGCTGCGACGTGCCGGAACTGGTGGTGCCGGGTACTGAACGCCTGCTCACTCGCGTCCCCGGCACGGGCTTCTTCTGGTGGACCGATAAGTTGCTCAAACTCTACGATGCGCTGCCCTGGCACCCTGGACGCAAGCGCGCGTGCAAGCGGCTGGTTAATTGGATTGTGGAGCACCAGGAAGCGGACGGAAGCTGGGGCGGGATCCAGCCCCCCTGGGTCTACTCGCTGATCGCCCTCTATCTGGAAGGCATGGGCCTCGATCACCCGGTAATGCGCAAGGGCATCGAGGGGCAGCAAGGCTTTGCGCTGGAAGACGAGAGCGGCTGGCGCTTTCAAGCATGCATGTCGCCAGTCTGGGATACCGCCTGGGCGCTGCTTGCCCTGCGCCGCGCCGGCCTGGGTCGCGATCATCCCGCAATGCGGCGTGCCGTCCGCTGGATTCTGGACGAGCAGATCTTCACGGGTGGCGATTGGCAAGTACGCTGTGGCTCCATTCCCTGCGGCGGCTGGGCTTTTGAGTTCGAGAACGATATCTATCCCGATATCGACGATACGGCGGTCGTCGTCCTGGCGCTGCTTGAGGCCGGCGAACAGGTGGATGTGAGCGCGGCAGTAGAGCGCGCGGTGCAGTGGGTGCTCGTCATGCGCTCAAGCAATGGAGCCTGGGCAGCCTTCGACAAGGATAACACGCGAGCGCTAGTGTACCGGCTGCCCTTTGCCGACTTTGGGGCGCTCCTCGACCCGCCTTCAGAGGATGTGACGGCCCACGCGCTGGAGATGCTGGCCCACGTGGACGCGCCCGGCAAGGAACAGATCATTCAGAAGGCGCTTGCATACCTGCGACGCACACAGCGGCCCGATGGTTCCTGGTACGGTCGCTGGGGAGTCAATTACATCTATGGAACGTGGTGCGTCATTTCAGCACTCGCCGCGCTGCTGGCCTGCGGGTACGAGACGCGGGATATGATCGATAGAGGAGCAGCCTGGCTGATCGAGCGCCAGAACGCCGATGGCGGCTGGGGCGAATCCTGCCGCTCCTACGAGGATAGCTCCTACGCAGGCATGGGGCGCAGTACGGCCTCGCAAACGGCCTGGGCCATCCTGGCTTTGCAGGCCGCTGGTCTTGGCCGGCATCCTGTCTGCCAGCGCGGCCTGGCCTATTTGCGCGAGACGCAGATTGATGGCACCTGGCAAGAGCGCGAGCACACGGGCACGGGTTTCCCGCGTGATTTCTACCTCAATTACCATCTGTACCGGCACGTGTTCCCAACCATGGCGTTAGCAGGAGCTTGTGAAGGGCAGGAATAATGGATATAAAACCTGTTTGAGTCGTGAGGGCCATAATGACAGCATTCTCTAGCACACAACCTGCTTTCCAGCGTTATCGCCAGGAGATTATCGAGGAACTTCACCGCGTCTTTCTCGCTCCCCCTGCCTCTTTTGCCCAGGAAGTCAACGCCGGAGCGCTTGCCACGGTCTACGGGCAAATGCAGTATCATCTAGGCTGGCTCGATCAGCAGTTTCAGCCCGTCGATGGCCACCCTGGCAAGCTGCTGCGCCCTACCCTTCTCCTGTTAAGCTATGAGCTGGCCTGCACATGGGAACAGTCAGCAGCGGCCACTTCCCCGGCGTTCTCCCTGCGGCCGGCCTTGCCGGCCGCAGCCTCGCTCGAGCTGGCGCATAACTTTACGCTGCTGCACGATGATATTGAAGACGGAGATGTTGAGCGCCGCCATCGCCCTACCGTCTGGTCGGTATGGGGAATCCCCCAGGCCATTCTGGCCGGCGATACCATGTTCGCGCTGGCGCGGCTCCATCTCTGGAAGGTATTGGAGGAAGGAGTAGAGCCGGCGACCGCGCTGGATCTGGCGAAACTGTTCGACATGACACTGCTCAAGCTGACCGAAGGACAATATCTCGACCTGTCCTTTGAACAACAGTCGCAGGTTTCGCTTTCAAGCTACGAGGCGATGATCGGACGCAAGACGGCCTGCCTGATGTGCTGCGCGACGCAGATGGGGGCGAGGCTCGCCACGTGTAACCAGGAGATCATTAGTGGGCTGGCTCGCTTTGGCTACACGCTGGGACTGGCCTTTCAAATCCGCGATGACATGCTGGGGGTCTGGGCGACCGAAACAGAGCTAGGCAAGCAGCCCGCCGGCGATATCCATCGGCGTAAGAAAGGTTTGCCGCTTGTGCATGCCTTGCAATACGCACAGCCGGAGGACCAGCGGGTTCTGGCGAAGATCTACGCCCAGGACGAACCACTCGCTCAGGAGCAAGTGCAGGACGTACTGGCAGTCTTTGAACGCACGCGGACACGAGAATATTGCCGACAGCTCCTTGCCGAGAGATGCAAGCAGGCGCGTTCGGCCCTTATTCAGCTAGACATGATCCCCGGTAGTGCAACCGCGCGCGCGCGAACCGATCTGGAGGCAATTATCGGTTTTATCGAGCAAGAGTAATGCCGTTGCCCCTGGCCTTCTGGAGGAGATTGGCATGCTTTTGCCACAATGAAAGGAGTTAAGGATATCGTGAGCATTGGTGAAGAGGCCCTCAAGATGCTGGAAGAGACCAGCCGCACGTTCTTTATTCCCATCAGCCGCTTGCCGGACGAACTGCGGGAAGCGGTCATGTCGGGCTATCTCTGCCTGCGCGCCATTGACGAGGTGGAAGACCATGCCGGGCTAGATAATCGGACAAAGGCCACGCTCTTGCGCGCTATCAGCCGCACGCTGCAAACTACCTTTGACGCGGGCGATTTCGCGCAGGCGCTGGACGACCATCGGCACGAGCTTCCAGAGGTAACGCTGCGCGTAGGCGATTGGGCGCTGCTCGCGCCTTCACCTATTGCTCCGCGCGTGTGGGAAGCCACGGCGACTATGGCGGATCGCATGGCGCAATGGGCAGAGAATGGCTGGATGATCCGCACAGAGGCAGACCTGGATCGCTATACGTTTGGGGTAGCCGGCTCGGTCGGCCTGCTGCTCTCGGATCTATGGGCCTGGTACAACGGCACGCAATCGGATCGTTTGCAGGCCATAGGCTTCGGGCGAGGGCTGCAAGCCGTCAATATCCTGCGCAACCACACGGAAGATGTCGCGCGTGGCGTAGACTTTTTTCCTCGCGGCTGGCGAGCGGAGGACATGCACGCTTACGCGCGTCGCAATCTCGCCCTGGCTGATGCCTACACTAATGCTCTTCCTCCTGGTCCCCCACTGGACTTTTGTACTATTCCGCTCGCTCTGGCCTACGCGACCCTGGAAGCGCTGGCTCGTGGCGATGGCAAGCTCAGTCGCGGCGAGGTACTCCAGATTATCGGTCAATGCACTTCTGGCGAATCGTGACGCGTTTGTGAGAAAAAATGAGGATTTCGAGACCCTCCCTGGACAAGGAACAAGGCCGGTGCCCTGCTGGACACCGGCCATTTTTCTCTTTATAATCAGGAAAAGATTTTTCCGGCAGCTTGATGCTTTCTTGCGAAAGGGCGATGGTCATGACGATATCGACGGTGTTCTGTGCAGTATGCGGCGCGGCAAACGAGGAGGGAAAGACACACTGTTTCTCCTGCGGGCACCTGCTGAGGGGCGATGCGGAGGACGCACAAACGCAGAGCAAGATCCTTCTTGAGCGTTATCAACTTATCGCGCCCCTGGGTTCGGGCGGCTTCAGCGCGGTCTATCGCGCCAGAGACCTGCGCAAGAGTGGGCGAGAAGTCGCCATCAAACAGATTACCCTGCAAGGACTGAGCGCAGAGGAAACTATCGATGCCACCACTACCTTTAATCGTGAGGTCGCGACGCTTTCCGCCCTCAAGCACCCACAGGTTCCGCGTATCTATGACCATTTCAGCGACCGCGACCACTGGTATCTGGTCCTGGAATACATCCCTGGACAAACGCTCGAAACCTACCTCGCGTCTCACGTCTCCCCAGGCAAGCTTCTCCCGCTCGACGAGGTTCTCGATATGGGTCTGCAACTGTGCAGCGTACTGGACTATCTGCATAGCCAGCAGCCGCCGGTGATCTATCGCGACCTCAAGCCAGGCAATATCATGCGCACACCCTCCAGCAAGCTGGTGCTGATCGACTTCGGCATCGCGCGCCACTTCACTCCTGGCCAGAAACGCGACACCCAGCCGCTCGGCTCGCCCGGCTACGCGGCCCCTGAGCAATATGGGCGCGGGCAAACAGACGCGCGAGCCGATATCTATAGCCTGGGGGCGCTGCTGCGCTATCTGCTCACAGGAGAAGACCCGGCAGAACATGTGCTCAGCCTGCCTCCATTGCACCTGGGAAGCCGGCCAGGCGGATACGAGTTAGAAACGTTGCTGAACCTCATGCTCTCCACCGACCCTGCCGACCGGCCCGCCAGCGCGCAGGCCGTGGCCGATACGCTTCAGAAGATCAAGCAGTTGCCCGGCATCTCGCAGGCCGGGCGTATCTGGATTCCGCCAACCCCGCAGGACTATCCGGCTCCCAGAAGGCAGCAGCAACTCCAGTTCCAGCACTCCCCCTCAGCATCGCCCGCTTCGCCTCAGCCCGGTCGCCGCAAACATCTGACTCGCCGCCGCGTGCTGGTGGGTATGGGCAGCGTAGGCATTCTCGCGGTTGCCGCGAGCGCAGGCATTTACTGGTGGCAGAGCCAGGCTAGCAGTACCGCCGCTTTCACCTATACGGGGCACCAGGCTCCAGTGCAAAGCGTGGCCTGGTCCCCCGATGGCCAGCGCATCGCCTCGGCCTCCGAGGATAGCACGGTGCAGATATGGAGCGCGCGCGATGGCAGTAACGCCATCACCTACCGGGGTCATAACGAGTCGGTGAATAGCGTCTGCTGGTCGCCAGATAGCCGACGCTTTGCCTCCGGCTCCAGCGATGGCACCGTGCAAATCTGTGATGCAAGCAGCTTGCAACTCCTGCGTGCAATAGCGCTGGCAGACATAATAAATGCTGTGGCCTGGTCTCCTGACGGTAGCTCTCTCGCCACTGCTGACGA
>DATGKW010000174.1:0-5976 GCA_035294465.1 Ktedonobacteraceae bacterium
GAAACGTTTAACTGATGGAGATATATGCTATCCTGTGTGGGGTTACAAGCAAACAGGTGCTTATCGCTGATAGGTTTCTTTCTGTGGATTATGGAGGTCAAAGAAGATGAGTGTTGATCTGATAGGGCACGAAATTAAAGGTCGCTATCGGCTGATTGATGAGCGCGGTAGCGGAAACTTCGGCACGGTGTATATTGCCCGCGACCTCCTGACAAATTATCTCTACGCTGCTAAAATTATGCGCATCGATTATACAGATGACAATGAACTGGTTGAGCGTTTCAAGCGAGAAGCCTTTATTCTCTACAATCTCAACGATGAGCACATTGTGCGGGTCATCGATTATGGCAACGAAGGCAACCTCTACTATATTATTTTGCATCATGTCGATGGGCAAAATCTCAAGTACTATATCCAGCGCGAGGGGAAAATACCGCCATTGCGGGCGCTGGACTACGTTCACCAGGCTGCTGAGGGGCTGAATGCTGCTTATAAACGTGGAGTGGTGCATCGCGACATCAAGCCGCAGAATATTCTAGTGAATAACAAGGGCGTGGTCAAAATCGCGGATTTTGGTCTCTCGCGCAGCAAAGATATGCATACCATTACCGGTTCGGACAAGTTTATGGGCACGGCCTATTATGTCGCGCCCGAACAGATCACGAACAGCCATGAGGTGGACACGCGGGCCGACCTCTACTCGCTGACGGTGTTGCTCTTCGAGATGCTGACCGGGCATCCACCCTATAGCGGTGATAGGATTCTAGATGTTGTTTTGAAACACGCACGCGCGGAGATTCCCTCGGTTTGTCTCCTATGCCCTGGGCTGCCGTCTGAGGCAGATCGCTTCATGCAGAAGGCGCTGGCCAAAACGCCGCAGGAGCGTTTCCAGTCGCCCGCCGAGTATATCGCTGCCATTGAGCAACTACAAAGGCTTTTGCGCGGCAACGTTGAGGTTCCCCAGAAGCAGGCTCGCCTGGTTCTGCTGGAGAGCGGCGAAGTTTTTCCGCTTTATGGCTCCAAACTACTGATTGGACGCGAAGATCCCAAGCGCGAGATCCATCCCGATATTACGCTCAACGATGAGCAAAGAACGGTCGGGCGTATTCACGCTAGCCTGAGTTACCAGCAGGGGCAATGGAGCATTGAGGATCGGAATTCACGCAATAGAACGCGCTTGAACGGCGAGATACTGGTTCCTTATGAACGCCGGCCACTTAAAGATGGCGACCAGCTTCGTTTCGGGCGCGTCGAAGCGCGTTTTGAGCTCCGCTAGAGAGGCTTTTGTTCGGTTATCGCAATGTGCAGGTAAGCTTGACAACTTGAGACATCTTCATGTACTCTGTGAGCAAGAGAGCTGTTCGCATAAATTCTGGCATTGCCAGTTGAAGGGGGTGCAAGATATGAGAAAGCATACCAGATCGTCCCTTGTGCTTGCACGCGCCTTGTCTGTCCGCTTCGAAGGCTATGGGCGAACGCTGCCGTTCTGTCAGGCGAAATCACGTGCGTTTCTTCATCGGCCTGACATCTGCTAGGATACATCCGTATGCCGATTTTGCAAACGGCCTGGTCGCTGTTTCTTTCGCAAAATCGGATAAGAAACGGCAGGGTTATGGCTTGTTCCCTCCGCACGGCAGACATCATTCACACGCTGATTGTTTGACCCGTGTTTTTTTATCCTCCTGGAGGGAAGCTATTGATTAATGATCCGGAGATGCTAACCGGCATGGTCTTGAACGGTGCGCACGGTATCTACGATGTGCATACCGATAACGGCGTACTGCGCTGCACGCTGCGCGGAAAGCTGAAGAAATCTTTTGTTCAGTCACAGGCTACCAGATCGCTGGCAAAGACCAATTCCCGCTTCAATAAACTGTTACATCAGTCCAAGATGAAACGCGAAGCGGCCGAGCAAGCCGTGCCATCTCGCCTCTCGGTGGGAGATTACGTGAAACTGCGTCAGCTAGATGCTAAAACGGGGATGATCGAGGAAATTTTGCCGCGTCAGAGCGAACTCTCGCGCCGCGATACCGGCTCGACCGATAAAAAGGTGATGCAGCAGACGCTGCTGGCGAACCTGGATCAGGCAGTGCTGGTTTTTGCTACAACCCAGCCCGATCCCCACTTTTCCATGCTGGATCGCTACCTGGCAATTTGCGAATCGGCTGAGATTCACCCGCTTATCTGCCTCAACAAGGCTGATCTACCTCATGAACCCTACGTTGAGCAAAACGCTGAGCTCTATACGCGCCTGGGCTACGAAGTCATCTGGAGCAGCGTGATTACCGGGCAGGGTATTGAAACACTGCGCAATTTGCTCAAGGGGCATATGACACTCTTTACTGGTCCCTCCGGCGTCGGTAAGTCCTCGCTGGTCAACGCCATTGAGCCTGGCATGGCCCTCAAGACCGGGCTAATAAGCTCTGCAACTGGTAAAGGCAGGCATACTACTACTAGCTCGCAGCTCTACCCGCTCACCGGAGGCGGCTGGCTTGCCGACTCTGCCGGTATCCGAGCTCTCGCCGCCTGGAACATCGCGCCCGAAGATCTCGCCTCCTGTTTTGTCGAATTTCGCCCCTATCTTGGCCAATGCACTTATTCTGATTGCACGCACGTCGATGAAGAGGGGTGCGCAATCTTGCAGGCTGTCAATGATGGGGCGATTGATGAGCGCAGGCATAAGAGTTATGTACGAATTTTACTGGGCGAGGAGCGATAAATTTTGCCTGCTATCCCTTTGGTAGCAACTTGCCCAGCGTCTCGTGTCTTTTTAAGTGAAGTCATATCGAAGAGATGGTTGTCTGATTCATCAACGTATATTTGCTACAAAAATATAATAAAGGGGACTTATTGTATTTCATCAAGCAGTGCTCCCATCACCTCTTCATCCTGCTCCTCCAGGACGGTGCGGGGATCGAGCAGCAGGGTATCGCGCGAGATACGGGCTATGATGGGAACGGGTCGCAGGCGCAGGCGGCGGGCCAGTTCTTCGAGCGGGAGGGCGCAATGCGCAGCATCCAGGGATAGGAGTGTGGTAGGCAATGTCTCTCCGGGCAACGAGCCGCCGCCGATAGTCGATTCTCCGCGCTGGACACGTACGTGGATCCCGTGCGCGCGCAGGCGTTCGGCCCAGGTGCCGGCGCGCTGGGCAAGCTGGTTGTCAGATGCAGCAATCATGCGCCAGATAGGAATATGGATTGTTGCCTCACCTCGTTGATAATGGCGCAGCGTAGCCTCCAGTGCAGCCAGAGTCATCTTGTCGATGCGTAGCGCGCGCATAAGTGGATGGCGAGCAATGCGTTGGATGATGTCTGTTTTACCAAGCAGGATGCCGGCCTGTGGACCTCCGAGTAGTTTATCACCTGAAAAACATACGACATCCGCGCCGTCTGCCAGACTCTCCTGGGGCATTGGCTCGTGAGCCAGGTGGTACTGCTCGCAGGGCAGCAGGCAGCCGCTACCCAGGTCTTCCATGACCGGCAGACTGCGCTGCCGGGCCAGTTCGACAATTTCGTGCAGCGGCGTGGCTTCGGTGAAGCCACTGATGCGGAAGTTGCTTGGATGGACCACGAGCAGCAGAGCCGTATTCTCAGTGATTGCCATTTCGTAGTCGCTCAAACGCGTGCGATTGGTTGTGCCCACCTCAACCAGTTTGCAACCACTCTGGCGCATCACATCGGGCACGCGGAAGCCGCCGCCGATCTCCACCAACTGGCCACGCGAAATGATCACCTCGCGTCCGGCTGCCAGAGTACATAGGGCCAGCAGGACAGCAGCGGCGTTGTTGTTTGTTACCAGGGCTGCTTCAGCGCCGGTTAGCTCGCGCAGAAGAGCTGCTACATGGACATGGCGCGAGCCGCGCTCACCGGCTTCCAGTTCGTATTCCAGATTTGAGTACCCTCCGGCTACCTGACGCACAGCCTCTAACGCTGCCTGACTCAGCGGCGCCCTGCCAAGATTTGTATTGATAATTACTCCCGTAGCGTTGATTACCGACTGGAGGCTTGAACGCTGTTCGCGCTGAAGCAGCGCGCGGGCTGTGTCAAGCAAGGTCCCGGCTGCCGGACAGGGCTGGCCGGCGCGAATAGCGGAGCGGGCTTCATCCAGGCTGGCGCGCAGGGCGCGAAGCACCGGACGGCGCGTGTAGGTCGCGATTAACTGCTGGCCGGTGGAAGATTGGAGCAATTCATTTATAGAAGGGAGTAAGCGAAGCTGTGCCGAAGAATCGATGTTCATGGCTGCCCTCCCAGAGCTATATCAGGCTTAGTGGAGCGAATAATACATCGTAATCGCCAGGCTGTTCGCGATCTTACCCATAATCGCGCGCAAATCTGGCTCATTTAGCTTGCAGATTGCATATTGATCGGCCAGCAGGCTGCGCAGAACGGCGTACATCAGCTCAGTTTTTACCAGACTATCGGTATCGAGCAGGGGATAATCGCGTTTTAGCAGCAAGTGATGGTACGGGCGGAGCTTGCCGCGGTACGAAGTGAGCGCGACCACATTAACCGCGCCTGCGTGACGGCAAAACGGATCAGAGGAAACCACAAGGGCGGGATGCCAATCGAGGATACGCTTCTCCTCCATACCTTCCGGGAGTGAAGGGTAGCCAAAGTTTACCCAGTACAACATACCGAATTGCACAGGCGTCTGGTAGGTAAGCGCCTCCGCTGGAAGTTCAGGTGGATGGGGCATCGTCGTCTACAATCTTTTCTTCTACCTGATTATGGACGGATAGCGGCCACCGAAACATACGCCGGAATGTCACTGGACTCGAGCTGTGCATGGAAACAGGCACAGGTCAGGGACCAGGCTCGTCCAACGAGACTTAACCGTTCTTCTCGTTCATCCTGACTTTCATCCTGGAGGGCAGCGGCTATCACATCCATTTCATGCTGGTACTGCTCAATAAGTAGGGAAGAACGACTAAAGTCATAATTCGTCGCCATAACAAACCTCTTCGTGCCGAAAAAAGTCCAATGCCAAACTACACATCGAGACCAAAATGTGCGAAGGTATGCTCTTTTTTTCTTTGATCTTTCGTGATTATACCAGTAAATTCAATCGGACGCAATAGTTTGAGAAATGATTTTCTTAACCGCCCAGGTTCGCAGGCCCAGGTGTCTTTGCTGGAAGGACGTGGCTCCGGGAGAGCCGCGAAAAAATGCTTGACAGCGCGCAACGGGTCCGCTATAATGGACCCGTTGGTCAGCCGAAAGACCTCTTTCCTCTCTGCTTTTGCGTAGAGAAACGGCGATCAAGCTATGTGCAAGGGCAGAAGAAAACAGAGACACGTGCTGATGGCGACAAGTAGCAGGTAAAGGATTCTTCACCAGGAAGTGTTGATGGGGGAGAATTTTTCCTGGGCAGTTACCAAAGTGGCCAACTGGGGCTGACTGTAAATCAGCTGGCTGACGCCTTCGGGGGTTCGAATCCCTCACTGCCCACCTTATACCTGCCCGTGTGGCGCAGCGGTAGCGCACAGTCTTGGTAAGACTGGGGTCATGGGTTCGATTCCCATCACGGGCTCCCGTTTATCTCTCTCCTGCAAGAGCTGGCATGCGCCAGCTCTGCCGGAAGAAAAACGTTGCAAGGTCTTCTTCTCCTGGTCCCACTGCCCGAACGACAAGCTGTAGGGCACCGCGAAGTCCATTGCAGTACGAGAAGCTACAATCGCCACCATCTCCTGAAGGTTTTTCCAACCAGGCAGCTTCAAAAAGAGTATGCAGGCGGAAAGATGTCCGGCAGGGGATGTTGCTGTGTGTCTGGAGATCTTTGCTATTGATTGACCATTGGTATATCGGGAGTATTCTGAAGAAGGAGCCATTGTAAGGTATGGCAAAGAAGAAGTTTGAGCGAACGAAACCGCACGTGAACGTGGGAACAATCGGGCATATCGATCACGGGAAGACGACGCTGACGGCGGCGATCACGAAAGTGCTGGCGACGCTGTCGCCGGAGAACAAGTACAAGCCG
>DATGKW010000175.1:0-29381 GCA_035294465.1 Ktedonobacteraceae bacterium
ACGATTTGCGCGCTCTCTAGCTGCTCAACGCCGGTTTCTTCTACCTGTCTATCGAGGATCTCTGCGCGGATCTGCCTGGAGATATCCTGTGTATCCAGGTGTTCTATGTGAAATGGGCGGGTAGCGTCGGGCATAGCCGCCTGGAGCATACCGGGACGCAGGGTGGCCATAGCTGGCGTGGTGCGCGAGAGAATAGCCGAGATGATCTGGTTGCCAAAAGCTGGTTTGTATTGGACCAGGCGCTGCTGCTCGTCAATGTCCAGGTCAATGCAATCTCCCGTCAGGCCAAGTCCCAGGCGCGCGGCTACACGCGGCGCGAGGTCGCGCCCGTTGGCGGTCGAGCCGATGAGCACGATGCCCGGCTGATACTGTGAGATAGCCTGCGCGAGAATAGCGGCATAGCCATCGGTCGTGTAGTGCGCCAGCGCCGGATCACTGGCCAGGTAGACCTTTTCCGCGCCATAGGCCGCGAGTGCAGCGGCGTGTTGCTCCACGCCTGGACCGCCGATCAGGACTGTGGCCAGTTCGCCTTGCAGGCGCGCAGCCAGTTCCTGCCCTTTGCCCAGCAGTTCCAGCGTGACTTTGCGCGGCCTTTGTGGAGAGATATCAGCCACAACCCAGACGGCTTTGCCTGGCTTGGATGTGCCCCGCGAGCCTGCCACCGAGGCTCGCGGAGAGGCTGGAGGCGATTGGGGTGCGTTGGTGGGATCGAGCAGGCCGCGAGCTTGCAGGTCGGCCAGCAGCAGATCGAGTGCCCTGGCCGGATCTTCTTCGTTGATAATACGCCCGGCGCGGCTGGGCTGGTCGGCTTCGATGCTCGCGACCCAGGTTGGCGAGCCGGCCTGGCCAAGTTGAGTCGGGTCAATCTCAAGATCGGCTGCGCTCAACACCTGATAGCGCTCGTGCCATCCTTCTGCCTCCTGGATGGCCTGTTCGTCGGGCCAGATCCCCTCGTTCAGCTTCTCTGCGGCGGTAATTAACGCGGGCAGCGGGACTCGCAGCATCTCGCTGCCTTCGTCGGTTTCACGCGTGGCCAGGGCAAACCATCTCTCCTGCGCCTGTTGCAGTTCAAGATGCCGGATAGCGCTGACCTGTGGCATATCCAGCATTTCGGCGATTTCCGGGCCAACCTGCGAAGTCTCGGCGTCAATGCTATGACGGCCACACAGGACCAGGTCACAGCCCTCACGCCTGATAGTTGCGGCCAGAGAGCGCGCGGTTGCTAGCGTATCGGCCCCGCCAAAGGTCCGGTCGTTCAGATGGATAGCGCGGTCTGCCCCCATTGCCAGCGCGGTAGCCAGCGCGGAGTGCGCCTGCGGTGGTCCCATGGTCAAAGCAATCACCTCGCCCCCGTGCCGCTCGCGCAGGCGAATGGCTTCCGTAAGCGCGTAGACATCCAGTTCGTTCAATTCCAGGGGTACACCCTCGCGCACCAGCCGCCGCGTCTCTGTGTCAAAACGCAGAGCCGAGAGCAGGGGTACCTGTTTAATACACACGACAATTTTAAGTTCGCGTCTTCCATCCCGAGGCAACTCTGTCATCTCCTCTTGTTCACTTTCTTTGGGTAGCCAGGTAAGACCTCTCGCGATTGCCTGATCTTATCCATCCACCAAATTTCTTGCGTGCTAACGTCCTGGTAAGAGAGCACTTTTATTATGCCTGTTGATTCAGATAATCTGCAAATCATTCCTGGCGAAGAAATAAAATGTAATATACAGGAATGTATTGATACAATAAGCTATACTAAGACAAAAGTACCGAATCGTTACATATACTTGGGCTAATCTTAAAAAAATTTGTACACTTTAGTTATGTCGTCCACAAGACACGTACCTTCTCAGGACGGGATTCATTCATTCGTTGCTTTGCGGTCTTTTTTTCCTGTGTCTTATAGCAGGTAGAAAAGAGAAGGTACTCTGCTGAGCTGGAAGCAGCGGTAAGGGGAAGTCTATCCCAGGCGTCGACGAGAGGCTGGAGAGCTTCATATCTGATGCGCCGTGGGAGCGAAAGAGGTGAACAAACTCATGGACGGCAAAGGTCGCAGTGATCTGCCAGCGAATCATGGCAGGTCGCATAAACGTGTATCTGTGCTGGATAGTGTGAAAGATCGAAAACGCATTGTCAAATTTTTCAAAGAACATAGAAGTAAGCTGGCCAGCGGTTTTTTGGTGGCGGCAATGGTGGCTCTCCTGTTTGGCATCTTTAGCCAGTTTCAGCCTCCTACAACAAGCCAGGTGCCCAGCGGTGAGACGGCGATAACCTACAGCGCTTTTCTGAGCCAGGTGAACGCCGGCAATGTGCTGGCAGTAACCATTAGTGGCAATGATGTAAATGCCCTCCTGCAGAGGCCACTTACGCAGGCCAGTTCGCAGAAAGCGACAGCTTTATCTGCTGCTCAACGCAGCGCACAGATAGAGGCCTGGACACGTTATATTAGTTCGCTGAATTCCGCGAGCCTGGGTGCGTCGGCGTCGAGCATTGATCCTGGGCGAATGGTCTACACCTATCTTCCCGCGAGCGGATCGGGCCAGCTGGTGTCGCTGTTGCTGAACAAGAACGTGACGGTTGCGACGCAGCCTCAGCAGCAGACGCCGGTCTGGATCGGGTTGCTTCTGCGCTTCGCCCCATTGCTATTCTTGCTCGGCCTGCTGGCGATAGTTCTGGCACCGCGCTGGCAGAAGCGTGTCCCGCAAAATATCGACGAGCATATGGCCCAGTTTACAAAGCGGCGAGCAAAGCGTTTTGAAGGCGCGGCTACTCAAAGGCCGAAAGATGGGCAGATCCCGCAGGCTTCTGGCAAAGAAGCGAACCGCGCGCCTCGTTCGGCTTTTACACCCGCTTCTTCCGCTGCGACAGCTGCATCGCCGAAGCGGCTGGCTCCGCCCACGACATTTGCGGATGTCGCTGGTATCGACGAAGTGCGTGCCGAGCTGGAGGAGATTGTCCAATTTCTGCGCTCCCCCGAAAAATTTGATCGTCTGGGCGCGCGTATTCCACGTGGTGCGTTGCTGGTAGGCCCTCCGGGCACCGGAAAAACGCTGCTGGCGCGCGCGGTGGCCGGTGAGGCTGGCGTACCGTTCTTTAGTATCAGCGCCTCCGAGTTCGTAGAGATGTTTGTCGGCGTGGGCGCCAGCCGCGTGCGTGACTTGTTCAACCAGGCTCGCCAGGCAGCTCCATCTGTCATCTTTATTGATGAGATAGATGCAGTGGGACGCAAGCGTGCAGTGAAGGCCATGGGCAGCGAAGAGCGCGATCAAACCCTGAACCAGTTGCTGGTGGAGATGGATGGCTTTCACGCCAGTCATGCTGTAGTGGTGCTGGCGGCAACCAACCGCGTCGATATTCTCGACAAGGCTTTGCTCCGTCCCGGTCGCTTCGACCGCCATATCACCGTCTCGCTACCAGACCGCGCGGGCCGGCAGGCCATCCTACAAATCCATACAGCGAAGACGCCCCTGCACGAGGATGTATCGTTGGAACGCCTTGCTCGCCTGACTACCGGTATGAGTGGCGCCGATCTGGCTAACCTGGTGAACGAAGCCGCGCTATGTGCCGCGCGCAAAGATCTTGAGCGCGTCGATCACACTTGCTTCGAGGAGGCCCTGGCGCGGGTGCAACTTGGTACGCTGCGCCCTCTGTTGATGAGCGAGGCCGAGCGGCGGATCATTGCCTATCACGAGGGCGGTCACGCCCTGGTTGCCTATTACCTCAAGGAGGCCGATCCCGTCAATTGTGTCACGATTCTGCCGCGTGGGCAGAGCCTGGGCGTAACACAATTTATTGCCGAGGAGGACCGCTACAATTATAGTCGCGAGATGCTGATGGCAAAGATCGCGGTGGGCCTCGGCGGGCGCACTGCCGAGGAACTGATGCTGGGCAGCCAGCGCGTGACTACGGGAGCTGAGAATGATTTCCAGGTAGTGACCGACCTGGCTCGCCGTATGGTGACGCGCTGGGGCATGAGCGATGAGGTTGGCGTCATCTTTGCCGCCTATGACCAGGCCGGTGCGGGTATGAACATGCGCCGCTTCGATCCATCAGCGCTCGCAGCTCATCGACAAATGCTGGTGCTAGAGGCCGATGGGAGCCTGGTGCTAAATGGTGAGCCTGATCTTGCGCGGCAATATGCCTTCGCGCTGGTCGAGCCGGCTGGCTCTCCCGTGAGCAGCTTCAGCATGACCTCGCTGATTGATCGCGAAATTAGAAAGATTGTTGACGAGGGGCACGCAATAGCCCGTAGTATCCTGCAGGAGCATTTCGACCAGCTTCAACGTCTGGCCGATGCCCTTATGGAATGCGAACAGCTTGATCGCGCCTCGTTCGAGGCCCTGCTTCGGGAGTAAACTCAGGCACACTCTAAACGAGAAGATGGACCGAGATGCCTTTGATATCCCGGTCCACTTTTGCGTCTGATTGAAGGAGAGGGTATATGTTGATATATGCTAGCAAACCAGAAACAATTGGGAGCGTACTACACGCAGGAAGATATTGCCGAATATATCGGCAGATATACACTTATTCCTTTTCTCCTGGATGCGGTAGAGCAACAATGCCCCACCGCCTTCGCTCCCAATGGACCTGTCTGGTCGCTGTTGCGCGAGAATCCCGATCACTATTGCTATGATGCGCTGAGAAAAGGCTGTGCTTTACCGCTTCCCCCGCAGATCGAAGCCGGCATAGAGGATCTGACCCGACGGCATATGTGGAGCGAATCCGCGCCGGATGAATACGCGTTGCCCCTCGAAACCTGGCGTGAAGTCATTGCCAGACGCCAGCGCTATGCGGAACTCAAAAAGAGGCTGAGCAATGGGGAGATTTGCGCCGTGTACGAGCTGATCACCTGCAATCTCGCTATCCGCAGATTTGCTCAGGATGTGATCACGCGGTGCGCTAGCGCCGATCTACTTGGCTCTTTTTATGAGAACCTGGAGTGTATGACTATCCTCGATCCCGCCTGCGGCTCCGGCGCGTTTCTCCTGGCCGCTCTGGATGTGCTTGAGCCGCTCTACACAGCCTGTCTGGAGCGGATGCAAAGCATGATCGAGCAAGAAACGTCTGGAGCTAAAGCTTGCCTTCCGGCGAACGAGCCGACCTTGTCCTGGCTCAACACCTTTCGCGAAATTCTTTGCCGGGTGAACCAGTATCCTGATCGGCGCTCCTTTGTCTTGCAAACTATCGTGACCCGCAACCTCTATGGCGTCGATATTATGCAGGAGGCGGTGGAGAGTTGTCGGGCAGCTCTTGCTCTCAGGCTTGCTCCGCAGGCTGGCAATCTTGAAGCGCTGCCTGAAATCACTTTCAACATTCGTACTGGCAATGCGCTGGTCGGATTTGTTACCTTTGAACACGTTCCAGACCTGGCCAATCGCCCGCGCAACGAATTGGATAGCCGTCTGGCAGCCGAATATGGTTTAAAAGAAGGGTCAGATGGGAAAGCCGCTTACGCGGAGGACTTTGCGCGCTGGCGAGCCAGCCATCAGCCCTTTCACTGGTGTCTTGAGTTTCGAGAGGTGATGCGCAATGGCGGCTTTGCTGTCATTATCGGGAATCCACCATATGTAGCGTATCGCCAGGTTCGAGAGACCTATCAAATCTCGTCCTCTTACGCGACCTACGCCTGTGGCAATCTCTGCGCGGTTATGCTGGAGCGCGCCCTGGCCCTGCTCCGTCCCCACGGCCGCTGCGGTATGATCGTCCCGGTAAGCGCCATTGCCAGTGAGTACTACCAACCTTTAAGCGAGCTGCTCTTCCAACGGCAGGTATGGGTTAGTTCGTATGCCAGTCGCCCGCATAAACTCTTTGCGGATGTGGAGCAGCGACTGGCTATCCTGCTCATAAAAGACGCGCAGCCGCCGGTTCTCTTCTCTTCATCTTACCGGCGCTGGTACCGGGAAGAGCGAGCACATCTATTTACCACGCTCTCCTACGCTCGCACCTCAATCTGGTCACGCACCGGCATGCCCTTGAAGTCTGGTTCAGAGGTGGCCGAGGCGATTTTTGCCAGGCTGAGCAGATACCAGGGTTTTCCCCTCCTTCATTGCCTGCATGCATCGGCATTTGTCTGGGTACATAATGGTCCGACCTATTGGGTGAGGGCGCTGCCCTTTGAGCCAAACGTGGGCTACAAAAGCTCCCGCTCAAACCACTATCATAAAATTCCGGTCCATTCACAAAGCGACGCTTTCCTCCTCTCGGCAATTTTAAGCAGTTCTACTTTCTACTTCTTCTATACTCTGGTCAGCAATTGCCGTGATCTGGGACGAAAAGAGCTGCAACGCTTCCCTCTCGGAGAACTTCCGCCTGCCTTGAAAACGCAACTGATCCACCTGGGTCGCTTGCTGGCTGACCGTCTGAAGAATACAGCCGTTCAATGCATGCGGTGCTACCCCAGCGGCAAGATCACTTATGAAGAGTATGACCCGGCCCAGGCCAAATTGATTCTCGACGAAATTGATCGCGTCCTGGCTATGCGCTATGGCCTGAGCGCGGAGGAACTGGATTTTATCATCAATTATGATTTGAAGTATCGCATGGGTAGGGAGCGTGATTAACAGGTTGTGGCCCGCTTTCTCGTCGCAGACTTGACGGTTACGCGTCAGCGTGCTACTCTGCTTGCATCAAAGCTACCTCTACGTTATCTGGAACGAGGAGACCTGCCATGCATCTGAAAATAGCGGCGATTCAAACCAACACACGCGATAATCCGAGCGAGAATCTGGCCGCGGTCGAACATTTGCTTGACCAGGCGGCTGATATGGGGGCGCAGTTTGCCAGCCTGCCTGAGTTCTGGCCGTATCTTGGTCCCTATTCCGGCTTCGATGCGGTCGCCCAATCCGTGCCCGGTCCCTTTATCGAACGTTTGCAAGAGAAGGCTCGCCAGCACCAGATGATTATACATGGCGGGAGTATCGTGGAACGCCATCCAGATTTACCCGGCAAATTCTCTAATACCTGCGTGCTAATCGACCGTGCGGGCGAGATCGTCGCGAAATATCGCAAGATTCACCTCTTCGACGTCAACCTGGCCAACGGCGAAAAGCATTATGAGTCTGAGCGGATTGCGCCGGGCAACGAAATTGTAACCGCCGAGGTTGATGGCATCACCTTTGGCCTGACGATCTGCTACGACCTGCGTTTTCCCGAACTCTACCGGCTGCTGGCCCTGCGCGGAGCGCAGATCATCATGGTGCCGGCTGGTTTCACCCTGCACACCGGGCGCGATCATTGGGAAGTCTTGCTACGGGCGCGAGCCATCGAGAATCTCTGCTATGTTGTTGCGCCCGCGCAGGTTGGCTCCTATCCTCCCAACAGGCAGTGCTTCGGGCGTTCGATGATCGTTGATCCCTGGGGGCTGGTACTGGCGCAGGCGCCTGATCTTCCCGGCGTGACTGTGGCAGATATTGACCTGGAGGCAATTGGGCGGGCGCGCACGCAGATCCCTTGCCTCGAAAATCGCCGGCCAGAAGCGTATCGCTGGTAAGTAGAGCAGCGCAGGAACATCAAGAAGCGATCTTCTCTCGCGAGTGGAAAGGAATAAAGTTGCATGGATAGAGCCGAAATAGAACGCAGGATTGAGGATGGGGACATTGAATATGTGAAGATCGGCACGCCCGATATCGAAGGGGTCTATCGCGGAAAACGCGTCTCGGCGCAGCATTTCCTGAATTCTCTGGAAGAGGGTTTTCCGCAGTGCGATGTAATCTTTGGCTGGGATATCGCTGAGAATGTTCTGCCCAACCTCAAGGTCAGTAACTGGGAGCATGGTTTCTCCGATGTTCTTTTGAAGCCCGATCTCTCTACCTTCAGAATGGTCCCCTGGGAAGACCGTATTGCTTCCTGCGTCTGCGATGTGTGGACCGAACATGGGGAGCCGCTCAGCGTTTCGCCCCGCTATGTGCTCAAGCGTGTTATTGCGCGCGCGCGGTCGCTGGGCTATGAACCTGTGGCCGCCTCTGAGCTAGAGTTTCGTTTCTTCCGCGAGACGCAGGTTTCTCTGCGCGAGAAAGACTTCGGTCCGGACCTGGCCCCGCTTAATCCAGGTATGAACTGCTACTCTATCAGCCAGTCCAGCGCCGACGATCATCTGTTGAGGCGCATCGCCAGCTCGATGCGCGAGCACGGCATCAGTATCGAGGGCTACAACCGCGAGCACGGTCCAGGGATGTATGAGATGAACCTGCGCTACGCAGACGCTCTGACCGCGGCTGACCAGACCATGCTCTTCAAAACCGGCGCTAAAGAGATCTGCCACCAGGAGGGTTTAACTGCTTGCTTCATGGCCAAGTGGAGCGATCAGGAGGATGGCAGCAGCGGCCATTCGCATATGAGCCTGTGGGATCGCAACCGGGAGCGCAACCTTTTCTGGGACGAGGAGGCCGATGGGCATATGTCTCAGACCATGCGCTACTTCCTGGCCGGCGTGCTGGACAGGCTGCCTGAGATGATGGCCCTCTACGCGCCGGTGATCAATTCATATAAACGCTACGTTGAAGGGACCTGGGCCCCGCTCAATACCACCTGGGGCATGGAGAACCGCACCTGTGCCGTGCGCATCATCAACGCCGGCAAGCACGCGATTCGCGTCGAGAATCGCGTGCCGGGCGCAGACGCCAATTTCTACCTTGTCTTCGCGGCTCTGCTGGCTAGCGGTCTCTATGGCATCGAGCGCAAACTGGCCCTACCGGCCCGTCTGGATGGCAACGCCTATGATCCCGCAACCGTCGCACAAGCTCTGGCCAGCGGCCAGATCAAGGCCCTCTCGCGCAATCTTGCCGCGTCCACCGATCTGCTGGAGCAAAGCACGTTCGCCAACGAGTATCTGGGCGAAGAATTTGTTGAGCACTTCGTCGCCACGCGTCGCTGGGAAGTTAAAGAGCACGAGAGGGCGGTCACGAACTGGGAGCGTCGCCGCTATCTGGAATTGATCTAGAAGCTCCTATCACTTCTTCTCCGGCGTTTCAAACAATCCGTGACTTTCGTGGAAGCTCAAGCCTGACTGCTGAGCCTCTCGCGCTGTCAAATAGGGGAAGAGATGCCCTACTAGCGGCTCGCCGTTTTGAAAGCGCTGAAGATTGGCCTGTGCGCATTCCATGAACAGGCGCATGCCCTCCGCAGGATTGCTGAGCTTTTGCAGCAGGCTTTGCCAGATTTCCAGCGCGCGCCGGCTCTGTTCGGGAGACAACGGCTGGTGGCTGAGATAGCGCGAGAGCATGAACTGTTCATCCTCGCGCACCAGTCCCAGGTGCTCGGACCAGAGCAGGATACGCAGGTCTCGCGCAAAATCGGCTTGTAGAACAGCCACGTTTATTTCTGCATCATCGCGCATTCCCCGATTATTGAGATTCGCCGAGCCGATAGTGGACCAGGCATCATCAATAATGGCGACTTTCGCGTGGACATAGATCGGGCGATAGTATTCTTTGCCCTCGTAGTTCGCAGAACTGGCCAGGCAGAACGCCTGAATACGCCCGGCGGCAGCAGCCTGCGGCGCGTTTTTGCGCAGGTGATCCAGCCCGATATCGGTGAAGGCCCGCCCGACGTTTGGATGATCAGGAAGGAGCAGCATCAGGCTGGCCCCGCGCTCAAGGGCCTGGGCCAGCAGATACATGTTACGCTCCATATCGGGACTGTTCGGCCCAAAATCGCCGATATCGACGCCCAGGAAGGCGTGCAGCCAGAAATACTGATTCTCCAGGTAGACGAATCGCCGGATATTGTTAAAAGCGTTGGCATACTGCTGAGCAATGCCCTGAATTCCCTCCTTAGGCGCGAAGTGATATGTCTCCGGTGGGATGGTGCGCGCGACCTGGACAAAGCGATAAGGCAGGGCTGCGTGAGGGATGCGCTGCGGCTCTGCAACAAGCTCCTGCTCTGGCCGTTTGTGACGGTTCGCAACTTCGTTCCAGCGCTGATAAAAGTTAAATTCAACATCCTGCGCGGCTGTACCCTCAATCATGGTGTGAACATCGTGCCAGCAATGCGGCACGGCGTCTGCGGGGTTCGAGCGCAGGCGCGAGACAAACTCGTGCCAGGGCGTATCCCAGCGGTCAAAGTCGCCACTGAGTTCAATCAACGGATCGATACCACCTACAAAGGCGTACTGGCTATCGACGATTGAGATTTTCTGGTGAAGCGACTCCAAAGGATGAGGCAGGTGATTGGCGCTATCATCCAGGATGCAATTCACCCCGACTGCGGTAAGCTGTTCGTGCGCCGCCCTGGGGCTGTAGTGGGAAAAAGTCTCGGGACAGGCCCAGAGCAGGACTTTCACATCCACCCCTTTACTAACCGCGTATCCCAGGACGTTCTGTAAGGTCAGATCATACGTGTTCCAGAACGCGATATCCTCGTTGCTGAGTCCTGCTTCCCTTAGTCTCTCGACCAGGGTCAACTGCTCAGGGCTGCCATCTGGCCCGGCGCGGTGATCCTGGCCGCGCACCATTTGCATAGACGCGCTGATACCCCAGTTTGCCAGATAAATTGACCGACGCGCGGTCAAGAAATGCAGGCACATCGTCCACATAGTGTGGCGACCATCTATCAAAAAGGTGACCTGCGAATCGGTGCGTACCGGCATATCGCCTTCAGCCCACCAGTTTTGTTCCGTGCTCGTTTGCACAATTGCCTCCAGAAAGAAATCAAGTTCATCTATCTGATGCATGGTAACATGGCTGTGGTTCAGATAGCAAGCGTCAGTGCCAGGAAAGGAGAAGTAGCTGGTAATCCCTGCCTACCAGAAGCTCATCTGTCTGTAAAACGGTTTGCCTGTTTGAAACGTATCCAGGAAAGGAGAGCAAACGTTTTGTTGCAGAGCATGGAAGAGCCACCAGGTCTCATAGGCTTTTGTATTCAATATCAGATGTAACTCTACAGAGGGGTTTTTCTATGGCTGATTTTGAGAATGAGCAGCAGCCTGCTATTTCGTCGAGACAGCAGGCGCAGGCGGGCGTCTATGGCCTCCCACCTACCTCAAGACAAGGTCGTGCTGAGGAGACGCTTATGGATGCCCAGGGGAAAACCACGATTTCCGATGGGGTCGTTGCGAAAGTTGCCGGCATCGCAGCAAGCGAAATCGACGGCGTGCATGAATTAGTCTCACCAGGCGCGGCCGGCAAGGCGATGAGCGGCCTGGCGCGCGTCACTGGCGGAGATACACGCGCATCAGGAGTACGCGTCGAGGTTGGAGAACGCGAAGCGGCGGTCGATATGAATATGGTGGTGGATTATGGTGTCAGCATCCCCCAGATTGCTTCAGCCATCCGGCACAACATCACAAACCGTGTCTGGGAGATGACCGGCCTCAAGGTCAAAGAGGTCAACATCGGGGTGACGGACATCTACTTTCCGCAGATGGAGCAATCCTCGCAGCAAGCACGTGTGCAGTGATTCCGGGTGGAGTGCTGCCGGGGTGTTCCATGAGAGTTCCGTCACGCTTACATAGGAGAAAGGAGGAAACATGGTGGCATTTTCCCCAAAGGATGGGGCAGAGGAGAGGCAAAAGCTGGCAGTCTCGCATGAGTTTTTTCCACTCAATGATCTCGCGCTTGCCAGAGCCATTGCCCACGCGGTATGTAAGCTGCCTGGCGTCGCGGAAATGAGTCCGGGATTTTCCTCTATTCATGCAACCTATGGACCCGGAGGACATATCGATGGCGTCGTGCTGCAGCGTCGTCTCCCTGATGAACTTATGGTTGATCTCTACGTGGTCGCTGCCAGAAGCGAACTCAGAGCTCCCCCTTGCCGGGGGAATGCGCACGAGGCTGTAGCAGAGCAGATGCCGAGGCTGCTAGTCCTGGGTCAACAAATCAGAGAGACGGCAGCCCGGACTATTGCGCAACTTGGCCTCTCGACCTCGCTCACGGTGAATGTGACGCTCGATGATGTCTGCTAATACCCGCGCGACTGGCGGGCTATCGTGAGCAGCCAGGAGCAGGGAGGGCATACTCAGCGGTGAGGAGGATCTCTATGCAAGCGTTGCAAACGTTTCGCAACGGCTTTAATCGATTGTTTATGCTTGTGCTCAGTTTCGTCTCGTTTGGTTTCGGGATTGTTGTGCTGCTGCTCCTGGGACGGTGGATCTCACCCGCCGAGGTCAGCCCGAATGGCACGATCATGTTCGACCAGTGGAACTTCTTTGCGCAGTCGCGTGTCTTTAATCCACTGCTCGGCATCATCGTTGGAGGCGTTTGTGCTTTTGCAGGGCTGGTGGGTTTCATTTTCCAGGCCCTGCCACGCAAGCGCGAATCGTCAGTGTTAGTCGTGCGTCATGATTCCCAGGGAAAGGTGACGATGGACCGCTCAAGCGTGCGGGATCTCGTCCAGTACGAGGTTGCCTCGATGCCGGATGTGATTGAGACCCACCAGGATGTAAAGATGAGGCGAGATGGACTCCACGTGCATGTACGCTCCTCGCTTGCGCCAGGAACAGATGCAAACCGGGTGGGACAAGAGCTCCAGGAGAAGCTGCGCTCCTCATTGCAACAACGGGTCGGGGTACCGGTCGCCAATATCGCGGTTGAAACCCAGTTCGCGCCGCTTAATCGCCACTCTCGTCGGCGAGTGCGCTAAGCAGGAATGATCCTGTCGAGTGATAACCGTTTCTATGCAAAGAAAGGGAGGAGATAGCTGTGTATCTCTCAGCAAAATCCATGGGCGCATTGATTGGCTTCGCCTTTGGCGTAGTATGGATGACTCTTGGCGTCGGACCTGCGCTTATCTGCGCCGTCATTGCCCTCTCCGGTAATGTGGTCGGCTGGGTGATTGATGGGGTTACTGAGGGGCGTCTGAATGCGGGAAATCTACGAAGTGGGCTGCAATCTCAGCATAGCCATCGCCATTTAAGCTGATTAGTTGTAGCCTGTTCGGAAAACTCAGCCGAGAACTCGCTCAGGACAACATAACTGTTGTGCTTGTTGTCGCGCGGGTATCACCCGTACGACAACAAGGCGTTTTTATTTGCCTGGTATTGCCGGATCTGTATTCGGCGCTGGCCCGATCCAGACCGTCTGGATATTCACAAACTCGCGGATACCAAACACTGAGAGTTCACGCCCGTAGCCACTATGTTTGATTCCTCCAAAGGGCAAACGTGGGTCGCTGGCGGTCATGCCGTTGAGGAATACTCCACCGCTCTCTAAGCGGCGAGCTAATTTGCGACCTTGTTCGATATCGCGCGTCCAGAGATTGCCTCCGAGACCAAACCTGGAGTTGTTTGCCAGTTCCAGCGCGTGTTCTGGGTCGCGTGCGCGAATGACTGCTGCTGCTGGCCCGAACGTTTCTTCGTAGAACATTGGCATCTCAGGAGTGACGTGAGTCACGATAGTCGGGGCATAGAAGTAGCCCCGCCCTTCCAGTGGATGGCCGCCTAGAAGGAGCCTGGCCCCCATCCTGATGGAACTCTTCACCTGTTTATCTAGGGCCGCGCGGAGATCATCGCGAGCTATCGGCCCGATCTGGGTTTCGTGTTGAAGAGGATCGCCTACGCGCAGTTTTCTGGTCTCCTCCACAAATTTATGCTCGAATGCTTCTGCAATCGACTCTACCACAATAAAGCGTTTGGCGGCGATACAACTTTGCCCGGTATTCTGGAAGCGGGAGCGGACAGCAGTTTGAACGGCGGCGTCCAGGTCTGCATCAGCAAGCACAATAAAGGCATCTGAGCCACCCAGTTCCAGCACATGTTTCTTGAGGTGCTGGCCACTGGCAGAGGCTACGGATATACCCGCCTCCTCGCTGCCGGTCAGCGTGACAGCTGCGATACGAGGATCAGCGATCAGTTTGCCGGTTTCCGCTCCTGGCACCAGCACTGTGCGGAAGATGCCTTCAGGAAAGGAGCACTCGCGAAAGATCCGCTCAATTTCCAGAGCGCAGCGTGAAACATTGGAAGCATGTTTAAGGACCGCCGTATTGCCGGCCATTAAGGCGGGAGCAGCAAAGCGGAAGACCTGCCAGTAGGGAAAGTTCCAGGGCATAAGCGCCAGCACGACTCCTAACGGGCGGAAGGCGACATAGCTCTCGCTCGCATTCGTAGCGACAGGCTCATCGGCCAGAAACTTTTCCGCGTTGTCGGCGTAGTACTCGCAGTTCCACGCGCATTTTTCTATCTCGGCTTCTGATTCAGTGATGGGCTTGCCCATTTCTTGCGTTGCCGTGCGGGCCAGTTCAGCCTTATGCTCGCGCAGGTAGTTGGCGACGCGATGGAAGTGAGCGCTCCGCTCAGCAAAACTGACCTCACGCCAGGATTGGAAAGCCGTATATGCCGCTGCTAAAGCTTCGTCGATCTGCACGTCGCTAAACATCTCAAACGTCGCTAAAACCTCTTCGGTAGCTGGATTGCGTGATTGAATGATCATCTCTGGCTCCTTGCAAATTGTTCACAGTCTCTTTTCTCTATTTTCTCACAATGAGAGGAAGAGTGTGTATGAATTCTGCCGCGATTATGTACTCGCTCCTGCGGCGCTCGCCAGAGGTGAGGGGTTATGCGTAGAGAAGCCGCGCGAAGCCTGGTGAGTAGAAGCGGAAACGCTGAGAAGAGGAGGTATTCAAAGAAGGAACGTACAAAAAGAATGGGCTTGGGAAGCCGACCCTTGCCGACCAACGCCATTGTTGGTTGGGAGGGGTCAGGGGACGCCAGCGCCCTACCGATAGTATACTTGAAGATAACTCCCGGTGCAAGCGGGCTATTTGATCTCTTTGGCGAATGGGAGGGCCTGTGCGATGAGGTCCGCGGCTGTTTCAAAGGAGAAGAGCCCTGTGTTAATCAAGAGATGATAAAGTTCGGGCCGGGTGCCATTTGAGCCATAGTAGTGGCGGAGATAATTCTCAGTCTCGTCATCACGACGCTCAATAAAATCGATTGCCTGTTGACGGCTCAGGTGAAAATGCTCTCGTACATTCTCAATACGCCGTGGCAGAGGCGCGAAAATATAGACGTGCAGAACACGAGGCAGCCCGCGCAGGAGAAATTGTGAGCCGCGCCCGATGATCACAGCATTGCCGGCGCTGGCCATTTCAAGCACTACGCGCTGCGTCAGGTGAAAATAGGCTTGCTCGTGGGTCAGCGTTGGCGCGCTGGAGGTCTGGTGCGAGAGAAGTTTGCTATAGTTCAGGTTAAATAGAGCACTGGTATTAAGAGCCTCCAGCATATAGCCAAGCGGGCCGCTGGTCTGTTCATCCTGGCGCTCAATCTGCTCGACCGCTACGCCTGAGCGCCGCGCGACCTCATCGATAATTTCGTGATCGAGATAGTGCAGGCCCGTCTGGCGAGCCAGAATACGCCCAACCTCAGCTCCACCGCTTCCACACTGGCGGGCAATCGTCACCACAATAGCTTCTCCTTCCGGGACGCCGGCAGGTACACTGTTAAGCCGCTCGCCCGTTTCGGGAAGACGCCTGGTGATCAACGTATCCGTGGCCCTTGAATGCTCACGCTGCCCTCGTCCACGAAAGATTGCCATCGAGTTTATCCTTGCCATCTCTAGCGATTAGAAAGCGCTGCCTTTATGTATGCTACAACGTCGCTTGTTAACGTCGCAAGCTGGTCTGGAGCTAACGCTCTCTTCCCTCTCTCCTACACGAAGAGAGAGGCCGGTTTGTCCGTGCGGGGTGAACCAGCTTCTCTCTCCGTGTAGTGCTCTGGAAAATCACAGCTCAGGCGATAGCAAAGATCCCTAGTACGAAGAAGACCATTAGAATAGCCTGGAGGGCGGCGAAGCCTGCAACAATGAAATTGTGCAAGTGCTGCTTCTCGTCTTTGCCAGTCAGCAAAGCGAGAAGAATAAAGGCCGGGAAGACCAGCAAATAGTAGCGTGCAAGGCTGTTGAGGCTGTTTGATGAGAGCGGTAGCAGGACGGTTACTGCTGTGTAAAGTGTATATATCATCGGCAGGCGGCGAAAAGCCCAGATAATTACCGCGAGGAAGGCGAAAGCTGCCACTATATTGAGCACCCAGAAATTCCAGTTCAGCGGTTGCCCCAGGATAGGGTGCTTTAAAGAATAAAGAAGCAGGCGCCAGGGGGGCGAGATCCGGCGGCCCCAGCCCCAGTCACTCGTGTGAAACGTCGCGAGGAAATCGCCGATATCAAGGAACCCGTAGGTCATAAAAGCCAGCAGACCGCAGGGAACCAGACCAATCGACAGAGCGTTCAGCCAGTTTTTCACCTGCCGTGCGGCCAGGCCCAAGCCGCGAAAATAGTAAGAAAACCAGAGTCTCAGGCGCTCGGAGAGCCTCTGCGGCGCTTCACCTGGAAGAGGCATGGAGCGCGCACTGACGGCACGCAGGTATTCCCAGGCCAGCGGGACGGCCAGCGCCACCCCCTGTAAACGGGTAAAAGCCGCCAGCCCGCCGCACAGGCCAGCTAACCACCACGCCTGTTTGCGCGCATAGTAGATGCAGGCTATCGAGAGACAGAGGAGCAGAGACTCGGTGTAAACAGCTGAAAGAAAGAAAGCCAGGGGAAAGAGCGCCAGGTAGAGAATAGCGCGCGGAGCAATCTTTTCGCCAAAATCCCTGCGCACCAGCAGATAAAAATACCCGATCATTACCACGCCGGCTATATTGGAGAGTAGCACTCCGGCAAGATTGAATGCAGTGGCGTTGCCACCAAAGAGCCTTCCCAGGCCGGCGATAAGCAGGGGATAAAGAGGATAAAAGACCCAGTCGGAACGACTATGCAGCGTGCTGGCCGGCCAGTATCCATGTCTGGCAATATCCAGGTAAAAACCGCTATCAAAGTGCTGCCACATGAGCAGGAAGGACTGTGGAAAAGCCCCCCACGTGGAGAAGCTCGGCAGCCGGGGATTGCTAGTCATGAGAGGCATCACGTAATAAGTCGCGAGTATGCCGATAACGAAGATGATCAGGCGAGTTCCCAGATAAGGAAGAAAAGCATTTCGCCATATTTCGGGGAGCGTCACGCGATCAAAGTTCGCCCGCGCTTGAATCCTGGGAAGCTGCGATGGTTCTTGAAGAGACGATCTATCTTTGTGCAGATCGACGTCTGCTGCTGGTTGGTCGGCAGGGGGTTGTAATCCTTGCATTCCACTTCTCTCCACATAAAAGTCCACTTAAATCAATTTTCTATATTTGCCGGTTACTTTCGTTCTGAAAGGAATCCTATTGACAGTATAGCAGAGGAGTTTTATCGTGTGAATACGCATATATACTTAAATAAATATATTGACAGCTACCGGGTCACGTTGACACTTTGCTGTAAGATAAGTAATATATGCGTGGGTTAGTCCTGTCTCTGGGGGTCACGTATGCGCATACTGAATCTACACCAGCTAGCCACTTTTCAAGTAGTGGCGAAACATTGCAGCTTTGTGCGCGCAGCAGAGGAATTGCACTTTAGCCAGCCCGCTGTTTCTGCACAAATTCGCCACCTGGAGAACTCACTTGGAGTCAAGCTCTTCGACCAGATTGGCCGCAGGACGCATCTGACGCAAGCTGGAGAGGAACTCTACCTTTATAGCCAGAAGATCTTTTCTTTGATCGATGAGACCCTGGATAGTATGGAAGCTTTGCGCAGTCCTCATTATGGCCGCCTGAGCGTAGGAGCCGATACGACTGTAGGCACCTATGTTATCCCGCGTCTGCTCGGAAACTTTCACCAGATCTATCCACAGGTCGAAATCTCGCTGGAAGTGCTCAACAGGGCCTCGCTGGTTGATGCACTGGCCAGTAACCGCGTGGATATGGCCATTATGGGCAAAGTTCCTTCGGATATGCCAGTGGAGATCGAACCGTTCGCCTTTAACGAGCTGGTTCTGGTGGCGGCACCTACCCATCGGCTGGCCGGGCTGAAGCGCGTACCTATAGAAGAGCTGGGGCGCGAACATTTTCTGATGCGCGAACCCGGCTCAGGAACCCGCGCGGCCCTGGAGAGCGTCTTTCAGGAGGCAAATGTGCCTTTGCAGGTGAGTATGCAGGTAGGCAACAATAGCGCAATTAAGCAGGGCGTCGCGGCCGGCCTGGGTATTGCGCTCATCTCGCGCGTGGCTATCGATATGGAACTCGAAACCGGGCGTCTGGTGATCCTGGACGTAGAGGGTTTTCCGGTGGTGCGTCACTGGCGCCTGGTCCATGTGAAAGATAAGCACCTTTCCGCGACGGCCAAAGCCTTTAAATCCTTCCTGATTCAGCACGCTGACCGCCGCCTGCGCCACGTAAGCGAGATCAACTCTTCCGGCATCCCCGCCTCTTAACGAACAAGCAGTCCCCTATCTCCATCGGAAGGAATGGCGTGGTATATTCTGTACACTTTTTCCCCGGAGACACTACTTATTTTTCACCTGTATAAATATATCACCGCTACGTCCATATGGTATGAATCGATGGTGAATAATGAGCGCGACCTGGGATCGATACTATCTTCCTGAGAGTTTTTACATTTGATGACTTCTATAATTGTATAATAGAATGAAAGAAAGCGCTGCTTCTTATGAGTGGATTGCGCAAAATACTGGGCAATACCTTTATCTCTCTTTTCGGTCAATTGGTAACGTGGTCGTCAACCCTGCTTTTGACTATTGCCTATGGAAGATTTCTAGGAGATCTTAAATTAGGAGAGCTTTACCTTGCCCTGAGCCTGGTTTCACTCATCGGCTTCCCGGTCGAGTTTGGTTTCAACCAGCAGCTCACGCGTGATGTTGCGCAGGAACCGAAAAAAGCTGAGTCTCATCTCTGGAATACCCTGCTCATCAAAACAACTCTCTGGATTCTCTCCTATGGTATTATTCTCTTGACTGCCTGGGTGCTTGGCTATGACCAGGAACAGCGAACATTGGTGGCTATCTGCGGCCTGGGATTGCTCAGTGGATCAATCGTCAATGCTTTCGCTGCTCTCCATTATGCCTTTGAACAGACAGTTTATCCTTCAGTAGGATTGATGCTCGAAAAGGGTCTCTCTGCGCTCATCGGCTTTATTGTGTTGAAAATGGGCGCGTCGGTCGAAGTAATGGCTTTGATCCTGCTGGGGGGATCACTGATTGATGCGCTCTGGGTGGCATTCTGGTTCTTTCGCCGCATCGGTAGACGGATTATTTTTGACATGGTGACGCTTCGTCAACTGTTGCGCACCAGCATTCCCTTTATTGTCTATGGCGTGTTGGGAGTAATCTACTACCGTATCGATACCATCCTGCTCTCGTTAATGGCCAGTACGGTCGTGGTTGGCTGGTATGGCGCGGGCTATCGCCTTTTCGACACGCTCCTCTTCATTCCCAATCTAATTCTCAACGCGGTTATGTACCCGGTCTTCTCCAAATTGGCAGGCAAATCCCACGAAGGCACGTCCCGCGAAACGCTGAGGGTATCAGTCGAGAAGTGCATGAATCTCTTACTCATTTGCTCTTTTCCTATTGCTTTCTTTATGATCGCTGGTGCTCCCAGCATTATTGGCTTTCTCTATCATAGTTCTGATTTTATCAATACAATCCCCGTTGTTCAGGCCCTGGCACCGGGACTGATTTTCCTCTATATTAATACGCTCTTTAACAGTGTGATCATCAGTACCAAAGGAGAGAAGAAAATCCCAATCATGGCTGCCGCCGCCCTGGTATTTAACCTGGGCTTGAATCTGCTTTTAATCCCTCGTTATCAACAGATTGCCGCAGCCGCCGTAACCTCCCTGACAGAGCTGCTTTTGCTTTGTATCTCTTCGTTCTTTGTGCCCAAGTATCTCTTTCCACGTAAAAGCATCAAAACAGCGGTGAAAACGTTCATCGCAGCTCTTGTCATGGGTGCCATTATTTTCTATCTGAATCGCCTCTCCGTTCTCTTGCTTTTGCCGGTTGGGATGCTCACCTATACCAGCCTGACCATTCTTTTTCGGACGCTTCCGCGCGAAGATATACAGGCGCTGCTTAAAGCAATCAGGGACAGGAAGCCTTCTGTCGAAATGTTGACCACCATCGCTGAGGAAAATGTGTTCTCTCAGTTTACCGATCCGCGTCTGCCAACGGTGAAGCTTGCTCGTGTGCCCGTCGATGTGCCTGTTGCGCCTGACGGAACGCCGGAAGACGACGAGGTTACGCTGACGCTAGTGCCTATCGATAAGGTGGCAACTTATCTATTGCCGTCAATCGATGAGGTCGCTACACTTTCTCTGGCCTCTATCAGAGGCGAAGAGTTAGGAGAAGAAGAGGAGGATGAAGCGACCTTGCGTCGCTTGGGCAGAGATAAAAGGAATCACGTTGAGAGCGAAATGGGAGAAGAGGAGGATGATGAGGCAACCTTGCGTTTGCCCGCAATAAAGCACAAAAAAGGCTTCCATAAAATAATGTTTCAATGAAGAAGGGCCTGAAACGAACAATGAGAAAATTTGCCGCAGCACTTATCAAGTATGCAACAAATCATATTATCGGTCATATACCATCCTATACGCTTCGACGTGCCTGGTATCGCCATGTTCTGGGTTGGACAATCGGGCCAGATGTCTACATTCTTATGGGGCAGTACGTCCAGATGGCTGGCGCCAGGAGCAGCGGGCGCAAGGTGCGAATTGGCAAGGGTACGATCATTAATCAAGGCTGCCTGCTCTACACCACGGGGGGACTGATTATCGGCGAGGGTGTTAGCATTTCGGCGGGAGTCTGGCTGGTGACCGGCTCGCATGATATCAATGATCCTCAATTCCCTGCCTTCTTTAAGCCCATAGTAATTGGCGATCATGTTTGGATAGGCATGCGTGCAACGATTCTGCCGGGAGTGACAGTTGGAGAGGGAGCCGTTATCATGGCCGGCGCGATGGTTACTCATGATGTTCCCCCTTATGCCGTTGTAGGTGGAGTGCCGGCCAGAGTTATAAAGCAACGAGCAATGCAGGCATTTTCCTACCCACTCTACCATCAATTGCTCGAATAAGAATTTCATATAGTCGTAAGGCAAAATAGATCATTTGATATCATCTTGTATCGAGAGAAAGGTGAAGTGCTTCCGTCTTTTTTGATATATTCCGCTTCCTGGTGTTGGTTTGTATACCAGCTCAGGGCGTTTTTTACGCAATATCAATGTCTCTAGAAACCATTCGCTCTACGAAGCGGCTGTATTCTTAAGGCTGATTTTTGTGAATATCTTGATTTTTGAGATAGAGAAATTTAGGAAAGATGTTGTTTGTTTCCATCTCATGAAAGGTGGTACATATCCGTGAGACGCGCTCTAGAGGCGTTTTTCCGCCATTCCCTTCAACTTCTTATCCTGGTTGTGCTCTTACCATGTATTGGAGCAGCGGCTGCATATGTGCTGGTTCCGAAGACTTACCCGGCAACGGCCTCGCTTTTTGCGCTGCACCGTTACGAGGTAATTGGCGCAACAGGTCTGGAAAGCGACCTGAACTCTACCCCTGCTCAAACTCAGGTGACCGCGCTGACCGATCTGCTGCAAACGCGCTCTTTTGCGCTGGAGGTAGTAAAGGGGATTGATCTTGCTCCCACGCTGAATCTGAGTCCGAGCGTCCTGGCGGATCCGCAGGAACTCCAGGATGCGCTGGCGAAAGAAATTGCCAAAAATGTTCAAGTAACTGCTCCTGGCTATCAGTTGTTTCAAATTACCTACAGCAATCGTAATCCGCAGGTAGCGCTCCAGATAGTCGAGTCAGTCATTCAGCATTATGGGCCGGAGAGTCTGGCCCTATCGGTAGCGGATGGCAAGGATCTTCTTGCGACTTATCAGGCCCAGCTCCGAAGTGCGCAGCAGACTGAAAATGCGGCCATCGAAGCTGAGAATCAGTACGTTGCAGCTCACCCATCGTCTGCGAGAGCGTCTGATCCCGAATATCAACAGCTTCAGGCAGCAGTGCAGCAGGCGGAGGCCAATGTGCAGAGCATCCAGAGCAATATCAGTCAAATTCAGCAATCGATTAGTGCTGTGAATGGTGGTCCAGGCACTCTCTACCAGGTGATTGATCCGCCGCAAGTGGCGCAATTTCCGGCCTCGCGTACGAAAGATTACCTTATTGGAGGGGGAATTGGTCTGGCTGTCGCTTTGTTGGCTGGCACACTTTACCTCGTCATCCTGGTCCGGCGTAATCGGGTGATCTATTCGGCTTATGATGTCCAGGAGGTTGTTGCGGTCCCGATAGTGATGCAGTTACCAGCCCTAGCGTCATCGTCGGTGAAGTGGGTGGTTGGTGGCACGGTTACTGAGTAAGTTAAGGAAATGCCTGCCGGTTGCACAAAAGGCTCCGGGACGGTCTCCTTTTAGATAGTTTCTAGGAAGAGCTCATGTCTGAAACGAATAAACAACTGATGACGGAGAACATACCTATGCGGAATGACGGACCAGATTCACGCGCTCCAGCTAATCATATACAGGCTAACCGGTCGTCGGTGGACCAGACGGAAACAATAAAGTTGCCCAGTGTGCCGCAAGCTGCTGTGCGACCAAAAGAGATGGCCGCAATTGTTGAGACACCTCGTACCTTGCCGCCCTCTAATGGGAAAATGGCTCCTTTGCTGCCGAAACTCAACAAAAAAGAAGCAGCCAACATTCACGAACTGCAGGAGCAGTGCCGAAGGTTTTGTCTTTCACTTTTTGCTACAGAGCAGAGGCCCATCAGGAGCATAGGCTTTACCAGTTCTATTAGCGGCGAGGGGAAGTCATTTCTCGCTGCCGTCACAGCAAGAGTCCTGGCGCATGACAGTAATGACCCGGTGACGCTTGTCGAATGCAACTGGGAGCATCCTACTTTGCATGAGGCTTTTGGTATTCCAGCCACGCCCGGCCTGGCAGAGTGGCTGAAAGGCACCTGTTATGAAGACGAGATTCGTTACAGGGTGGGTGACAACCTGACCGTCATTCCGGCGGGCAATGGAGCACAGGAGGCGGTCAGGTTACTCAGGCGGCTCCAGCAGCGTGGCTTGAATAGCGTGTTTAAACGTACTGATGGCATGCTCATTGTCGATCTTCCATCGGTCGTTACGTCTAGCTATGGCCTGCTGGCTAGCAGCCTGGTGGACACGGTTGCCCTGGTCGTTCGTAGCGAAGTCACCACCAGTCGTATGCTGGCCGAGGCGTGTGAGCAACTCAAGGACCTGTCTGTTCAAGGGATTATTCTGAACCAGGGAGGCAGCCGTATTCCGCGCTGGCTTCAGCAAATTCTTTAGGGGGAAGGATGCAATGAAATCGATTGTTGCGTTGCTCTTTGCGTTTCTTTGCATTGGGATAATTGCTCGAAAAGTAGATAAAAAGATTAATATACTCTTGATGATCGCCGCTATCTCTCTGGTCGTTTATGCTACAATTAAATGAGCAAACTATGGAGATTCAACCACCTCTACCTGTTAAAAATGGACAGACTGTTCCTACTTTGCTGACGAACCGCAGGCGAAGTGAGCGGGCTTTATTTCTCGTTCTTTTGCTCGGCGTGCTTTGCCTCGTTCCTCTGCTGGTGATAGCAGGGGTAGCTTTTGGCTTTAGCCTTGTTGCTGTGCTTCTGGGCCTTGTCGTGCTGATCGCGCTCATTGTCCGCTGGCCAATCGTTGGTTTCTTTGTGGCTCTTGGCTGCACTCTGCTCATTGAACAGACGCCGCTGGCTATTTTGGGGAACGGCCCGCTGATTTATGTGTTCTACTGGCCTGCCTCTCTGCAGAATGGTTTGCCAGATCGGCCAATCGGCTTTTTGATGCTCTTTGTTCTGCTTGTGTTTATGGTTCAGGGGTTGCTGACGCTGCGAAAGCCTCTGGCAGGGGGCGCATTACTGGTTCCTTATCTCCTGTTCTTACTCTGCGTCGCCTGGGGAGTTGTGCATGGGCTGAGTTCGGGCGGGGATCTCAAAATCACTATCGATGAAGTCAGGTCTTTCTGGTATCTCTTTTTGGGTTATCTCCTGGCATATAATCTCGTCAATTCAAAGCAGCATGTCCGCACTGTGTTCTGGTTTATCATTCTCTGCGCGGGCATCAAGGCGCTTGAGGGATTCTATATCTATATCTACATCCTTCATGGCTTTCTGGATAGTACCAATGAGATTATGAGCCATGAAGAATCCTACTTCTGGATTGCGGTCCTGTTGCTGATTATGTTGTTCAGCCTCCATTCGATGTACCGCCCGCAATTTTTTACGGCTCTGGCTCTCGTACCTTTCCTGCTGATCGCGCTGGTTGCCAACAATCGGCGTGTTGATTTTGGCGCTCTTGCAGTGGGTATGCTGGTCGCCTGGCTGCTCATTTTCTGCGTGAAACCAAAGTTGCGCAGGGCTTTGATAATTATTCTGCTGATCTCCCTGGTGGTTTGCGGAGCCTACGTCGCCGCTTTCTACAACGGAGGCGGTGGATTTAGCGCACCCGCCCGGGCAGTTATTTCCCTCTTTCATCCTGACCCGCGCGATGCAGCTTCCAATCTATATCGGTCCATCGAGGATTATGACCTGGTCTATACAGTCTCGAAGAATCCATTGGGTCTGGGATTTGGCAAGCCTTTTCTGGAACCCATTCTCTTGCCAAATATTTTATCGCTTGATCCGGTCTACCTGTACATTCCCCATAACACTATTTATTGGGTCTGGATGCGGCTTGGGCCGGTTGGCTACGTGGCTCTATGGTACCTCTTCGGTTCGATGATTGTGCGTGGATGTGTCTACGCGCGCCAGCTCAAAGACAAATATCTCCAGCTGGTGGCCATTTTTGTCGTCGCTATGATCATTATGGAGATCATCGTGGCTTTCTATGACTATCAGCTCTCTTTCTACCGAAATGTGATCTATGTAGGGATGCTCTCAGGCATCCTGATGAAATTGCCTGCTTTGGATTCAGATACAAAGGAAGAAAAACAGACTTATGAAACTACTCGTGCTCACACCGAGCTTTCCCACGCCAACGTGGGGAGCCGGGACGCGTAATTATTATTTGCTCAAAGCACTGGCTACACATCATACTGTTTCTCTTCTCTGCCTGGTTGATGAAAAAGAGCGTCGAGAAGAGTCCTCTTTAGAGAGTTTTGTGCATACGATAAGGTGTGTCGTTCGTCCCAGTTCTTCGGAGAAACGGATCCGACAATTGGTGCATATGCTGCAACGAAAGTCGTACTGGATTGGCGTCAACACTTTGGCAGAAGTTCAGGCTACGCTGGACGCCCTTCTGGCGAAGGAGCAGTATGATGCGGTGCTTTTTGAGAGCGCGCTGATCTCTGCTTATCGTTTGCCCGCAGGCGTGAAACGTATTATAGATGAGCATAATATCGAGTATGAACTTCTCTGGCGCACCTTTCGGCATGAAGCCTCGGTCTGGCGAAAATGGTACAACTGGTGGGAAAGCGGCACCCTCAAGCCTGCCGAGATCCAGCTTTGTAAAAGAGCTGACCTGGTGTTAACGACAAGCGAACAAAACTGTCAATCGCTCAAACGTTTGCTTCCGGCTGCCAACGTCGAGGTGGTGCCAAATGGCGTAGATATCGATGTATTTCAGGCAGGCTCTACCGAGCAGGTTCCGTTTCAGATTGTTTTCACCGGGGCCTTAAATTATTACCCGAATGTTGACGCGGTCATGTTCTTTGCCAGGCACTGCTGGCCACTCATTCGCGCGGAGGTGCCCGCAGCAAGCTGGCTCATAGTAGGCCGCGAACCCCCGCCGGAGGTAAGGAAACTGACGGATCTTCCGGGTATCACTGTGACCGGTTCGGTGCCAGATGTGCGGCCTTATCTCTCAACTGCATCAGTGGCTATAGCCCCTTTGCAGATTGGGAGCGGGACTCGTCTCAAAATCCTTGAAGCCTTTGCAATGAAAAAAGCGGTTGTTTCTACCAGCATAGGATGCGAAGGGCTTACTGTTACAGCCGGGAAACACCTGTTGATAGCCGATCATCCTGGCGAATTTGCGCGGGCAGTAATAGATCTTGTGCGCGATTCTGAAATGCGGGCTGCACTGGGAAATGCCGGCAGAGCGCTGGTTGAAAAAGAGTACAGCTGGGAAGCATGCGGTGCCCGGCTGTTACGCGCCCTGGAGACGTATATGCAAGAGAAGGAGCATGTATGCTAATCCTGCACATATTGAGGGATCTGTTGTTGGCGGCGGAGGTCGTGATCGCGTTGCCTGTTCTCTACCTCTGCATCCTATCAATTTCAGCTATGCTAGGAGAGAGACGATGCAAAAGGCGAGCAATGACGGCTTCTTCTCCCTATGCGCATTTCGCGATCTTGATTCCGGCGCACAACGAGGCGTCTGTGCTTGGTGGCTTGCTGGATAGCCTTGCCATGCTCGATTATCCCTCTGATCGTTATGCTGTCTATGTCGTTGCAGATAATTGCACAGATACGACTGCCGAGTTAGCGAAAGGTCGAGCTCATGTGTACGAGCGTTTCGATCAAGAGAAACGAGGCAAGGGCTTCGCGCTTAACTGGCTCTGGCAGGAACTTGAAAAGGACCAGCCAGCCTTTGATGCTTATGTTATTCTGGATGCAGATTCCGTCGTTGATCCCGCTTTCTTACGGGTAATGAACGAGGGGTTGGCTAGCGGATCCCAGGCATTACAAGGGCATAACACTGTGTTGAACGTGATGGATTCACCAGGAACGGCATTGCGCTGGCTGGCGTTGACGCTCATGAATTATGTGCGCCCTCTGGGAAGAAATGGATTGGGATGTTCATCTACCCTGACGGGCAATGGAATGTGTCTGAGCCGCACGCTTTTAAAGCGCTATCCCTGGCAGGCTTTCGCGCTCGCCGAAGATTATCAGTATTACCTTACCTTAGTGCAGCACGGCGAAAAAGTTGTATTTATGCCGGCGGCGCTGGTGCGTTCAGAAATGCCTTCGACTTTTGCGCAGATGCGCACACAAGATATACGTTGGGAGGCGTCTCAGGGTGCTCAGCCTAAGTGGAGAACTGCATGGGAGCTGCTCAAGGCAGGTATCAGTAATCGCGATTTTGTGCGGATCGAGGCGATAGCAGAGTTACTTGTTCCTCCCCTCTCTTCTCTTATTTCCTGCTGTTTGCTCACGTTCGTTGGCTCTCTTCTGTTGTGGTGGTTCCCTACTGTGCTTGTGAGCTTGCTGCTTATAGTGGGAGTACTGTTCTATATTAGCTCTGCTTTTTTTCTCTTATGTCCTCCGCGAGCAGTATATCAAGGACTTATGTACGCACCCGGTTTTGTGCTCTGGAAGTTGTGGGTGCTCCTGGCCGCAAGAAGCAAAAAACATGCGTCTGAATGGGTCAGGACAAGCCGTAATCTTTTATAGAGACAAGTGATCTGAAAGGGTTTACCTCGTCGGTGTAAAGGGGGTCCAATGTATTTCTTTCAGCAGGCGAAGTTGCAACAGCATGCCTCGCGCATACTCTCTCTAAGCGTGCTCATTTCGCTCAGTCTTTTGTTTTCTGCATGTAATTCTGCTAGCGGTCAATCACAGCCGGTAGTGTCTGCTACTCGACCAGTGGCCTCAATCACGCTCTCGCCTACTCCCTCGGTGCCCACATTGCTGCGGCCCGATCTGGAGAGAGGCATGATTTATCCTCAGTGGGGGCCAAGTTCTTATGGCGATACGGATACCACCTGGTTACAGGGCATCAAGGATATTAAGGCCCAGACCGGAGCAACCTGGCTGGAGATTCCAGTCCTGCTGGAGCAGAATACTATCTACTCGACTAGCGTTGGCGCGGGGCCAGCTACGCCTAGTGTAGACGCTTTTGCTAGCGGCGTGCGCTCTGCGGTCGCAGCCGGGTACCACGTTTTCTTCATCCCATTATTGGGAGTAAATACACCTGGTGATTGGTCGGGAGTAGTGCAAATCAGTCGGCCATATCAGCAAGTCTGGTTCGACAGCTATTGGAATGCGCTCAAGCCCTATGCTGAGGCTGCCCAGGAAAATGGAGCCGAACAGATGGCTATCGGGACGGAGCTGGTATGGTTGGAAGATAACGCGCCTGCCTCGCTCTGGAATCAGTTGATTGCTCGTGTGCAGAGCGTTTTTAAAGGCACCCTAACCTATGATATGAACTGGTATCCTTCTCTGACGGAAGCTCCGGCGAGTTGGCTGAGAAATCCAGCTCTGGCGAAAATAGGTCTTTCGGAGTACGTTCCCCTTGAGGATAGCCCCGGGCGGATTGATCCCAACGCTTTACCTGCCCTCTGGCGAAACAGGGTAGGGAAGCTGATAGACGCTTTTTCTGCGCAGGTTGGCAAGCAGATAATTCTGACAGAGATTGGTTACGCCGATACTAGCGACGGGCTCTCTGATCCTTATTATGCGCAGAGCACCGCCCCATCGGACCAGGCGGAGCAGGCTGCAGCCTACGAAGCGGCTCTAAGCAACGTATTTGCCGATACACGTATTGCTGGCATCTTTTTCTGGGGCTGGTCTGATGTCGGGCGACTGGGCATCGAGGGCCATCAAGCAGTGCAGGTAGTCTACAGGTGGTATACCGCCAGGGGTTAGGGGAGATAGGCTAGAGGTTGTTGAGGAACCAGGGCCAGGGTATTAAGATACACATTATACGTTTTAACTCTACTTTTTCTGATCGGATTGCGAGGAGGAACATATGGCATCCTTTTTCTATTCTTTAAAAGCAAAATCGTTCGCTTTGCTGCTCGTTATTCTTCTGCTGATGGTAACAGCGTGCTCAGGCGGTGGCAGCTCTGGCCAGAATACTCCGTCCAATTCCTCGATTACTATCACGGTTGGTGGTCAATCGGATATAGAGGCTCAGTTGTTGACGAAGCTCTATGTCCTCTTGCTACGGCACGCAGGTTTCAAGGTGGTTGAGCGCGATGCACTTGGGACGGATGATATTGTTTTTAATGCTATCAACAGCGGGCAGATCGACCTCTCTCCGGAGTTCACAGCCACCGGTTTAACGAAGCTGGGCCTGAACAGTATTGGCAATGCGCTCCAGGATTATCTGCAGATCAAGCAAGGCTACGAAGCGAAATATCACATCACCTGGTTAAGCATGTCTCCGCTCAATGATACCTACGGAATCTGTACGACGCAGGCCGAGGCCAGAAGGTTGGGAGCGACGAAAATTTCGGATCTGGCCGGGAAGGCTGCTTCCTTGACTATTGCTACTTCGTCTGCCGGGGTTAAATATGGTGTTAATGTGGTGCAATCCATCTATGGTTTTACTTTTGAGAAGGTTACTACCTACAATCAGGAAGCTCTGACCTTCCCGGCGGTGGCCTCTGGCGCTCAAAATCTGAATATCTGCCAAACGACTGATCCGGCCATCGCCAAGTACAATTTTGTCCTTTTGCAGGATAATAAGGATGCTTTTCCAACAAATGACCCGGCCCCAATGGTACGCGATGCTCTTTTACATAAAGCACCTCAAATTGCCACTGTACTCAATAAACTTGCGCCTTTTTTGACCACGCAGGTTAGTCAACAATTGCAGGTCCAGATTGCCGCTGGCGAGACTGTAACGGCAGTGGCTACGCAATTTTTGCAGCGCAAGGG
>DATGKW010000176.1:0-12723 GCA_035294465.1 Ktedonobacteraceae bacterium
TGCCACATCATTGGTTGGTGACAGCATACAAAAGCTGATTGGGCAAAGGAAACGTCTGTGTAATCGGCACAAATACCTATTAAACCAAACTTGAGTTTATCGCGTATAATGAATAAAGGAAATTCCGGGGCTTTTCACTCAGCGCGCAGCCATTGCTTTTTTCCTGACTAGCTGCATGACTATGCGAAAAGCAGAAGAAGCGTGAATCGATAAAAGCCTGGTTTGGGGCTTTTATCTTAAATAGATGGACACTTGTAGCGCTTTATTTCATAGCTCATGAAGGATCATGCGAGGAGATCGGCTATGAGTATCGTGACCATCGGCTGGATTCTTTTAGGTTGCGCACTTGTTATCACAGCCATCATGGCTTTTATGCCGCGACGCAGAAAAGAGTAGATTCTCTCTTATGAAGCAGGACCCAACTGGTCTGCGGTCGGCTCTGCTCAGCAAAACCAGGATTCGCTTAGATGCGGCAGGACTTTGCTCCGGCCATACTGTTCGGCAGCGCTGGCGGCGCACACCTCCTGTCCGCAGGCTTTTAGCGCCAGGGCTTTGATCTGGAAAAAGGTCTCAACGGGGTCCTGGCGCGTAATTTGCGCCTGCTCGACCAGCTCGGCTACTTCGCTGTGGAGTTGGTCCATGCGCGGGTCTGGATGTCGCCAGAGATAGGTGTAGGACGCGGCATCCAGTTCGCCTAGCCAGGGCTTCTCCTCTGGCGTCGCAAGCAGCGCCGAGCCGGGAGGGATGAGTAGGCGAATACTGAAATGCACCGGGTCCACATGCTCAACCAGGTGGCGTTCCTCAAAAAAGGTGAGCAGTTCCAGATAGCTTTCCAGAGTTTCCCAGGGTGAAAATGGCAGCAGCGACGGGCGCAGCGGGATGCCAGCTCCCTCCAGCAGATCGAAGGCGCGGGCCACATCGTCCTTTGTGTGGCCTTTGGCAAGATGGCTCAACACGTCTTCATTGACCGATTCGACCGCCGAGACGACAAAAGCGCAGCCCAGTTCCCGTAATTCCGGCAATAAGCGCTGGTGCTTCAGCAGATGCTCTATCTTGATAGTAGCATCGAAGGTCAGGTCGGGAAATTCCTGGTGTAAGGCGCGGGCAATGCGTAGCGCGTGGGTCGGCCCGTTGAAGAAATCGGGATCGCCAAAAGTGATGTGGCGCGCACCCTGGGCAACCTGCGCGCGACTATCAGCTAGCACAATCTCAGCCGGAATGGCGAAGAAGCGCCCATGATAAACGGGCGTGATCGGACAATGCAAGCAGGTATGCTTGCAGCCGCGTGTAGTCTCGGTATAGCCAGCCAGAACTGCTGTTCCGTTGACCTCCAGATGCGCGTAGCGCTTCAGTTCGGGCAGTTGCTCACGCTCCGGTATAATCAGCGGAGCTCGTTGCAGCCAGGGGCCGCTCTCCTGCTGGCGCGTCTTCACGCCAGGAATAGCCAACTCCTTGCCTTCTGCGAGTGCAGCCACCAGCTTGAGCAGCGGCTCCTCGTACTCGCCTCCGATAGCCGAATCGATAGTGTCCCGCAGCAAATAGTCGGCATTAAGCAGGGCATAAAGGCCATAGAGACAGATATGCGCGCCCGGATTAATTTTGCGCACGCGCCGGGCAACCTGTTCTCCCAGGCGCAACGCGGTATGCATAGGTACCGAGATGGCAACAAAGCGCGCGCGCAAAATGGCCTCGTCGTTCAGCGACTCAACCGCTATGTCAACAGGCGTAGGAGCGTAGCCGGCCTGAGCCAGCAGACTTTGCAAGGAGGCCAGGTGTAACGGCTGATGCCCTAGCTCATAGCACGAGACGAGCAGGATTTCCCCTGGAGATCTCATTTCTTGCGCGGTGCTCCGCCCCCGCCTTTACTGCGCTGACCACCCGCGCCAGCCTCTTCGGGGGTCCAGCCTTCGGGCATCTTCGCGTCCTCTCCGAAGAAAAATTCTTCCATCTGTTCGCGCAGAATCCTGCGCGCCTCCGGGTCTGCCAGATTCAGACCGTAGTGATTGATAATCAACGTACTTTGTGCGGGCCACATATTATACGCTTCCTGCGAGACGTGCTCATAGATGCGCTGTCCCAGTTCCCCCGGGAATGGCGGCTTCTCCAGGCCGGGCAGTTCGCGCCCAAGCTTGACACAGTGTACCATGCGTGGCATATCTTCACTCTCCTGGTTGAGATTTGCAATGAACCATAAGGCTAATTATTATACCCCTTATTATATCTCTCCACGTCTACCTATTCCCTGCTCCTGGATCAGAGCAAGCAAGCTCCCAGCATCATAGCTACAGGAAAGGGCGTCCGAGCCACGGATAAATGAAACAAAGAACTCGTGAATGCCGCGCCGTGGCCGGAGGGCTAGCTTTATCACTCCCTGCAACGTCAGGCCACAGGCTACGCCTGCCCCGATAACCTGTTGAAGCGCAGCCACTAGCAAGGTAGGATCATCAATATGCCCCGTGCGCCTCGCTTCGCTGCTCTCCACTTCAAAAAGCGGCTTCACCAACGCCAGGATACGCCCCTCTGGAGCAAGCAAGGAGGCGGCAATCGGCAGGGCTTTAGTCAGTGAGAGATAGGAAAGATCCAGGGTCAGCAATGCTGGCGGCGGATCGAGCATAGTCAGCGTTACACTACTCAGGTTCGTCCGTTCGAGGTTGCGCACCCGCGGGTCAAGACGCAAACGGCCAAGGAGTTGACCGTAGCCAGCATCTACTGCGTAGACCAGGGCCGCGCCATGTTGCAGCAAACAATCGGTAAAGCCACCGGTAGATGCTCCGCAGTCAAGGGCTACCAGTCCTGCCACATCTATAGCGAAATGTTCCAGCGCTGCCGCTAACTTGTAGCCCGCGCGGCTTGCATAGTGAGATCTTCCAGAGATACAGATCGTAGCATCCTCCGGAACCGGCATCCCTGGCTTATCGAGACGGCGATCATTCACCAGAACCTTTCCCGCCATAATCCAGCGTCGGGCCTCGTCAAGACACGCAAAGAGGCCGCGTTCTACCAGTAAAACAGCCAGAGGAAGCTTGCGCTGCCGCGTCTTTGTTGCCCGGCTCTCAGGATACTTGATGGGGTCACAAGAGGAAGCATGCTCTCTATCATCACAAGAAGCTAGCGGAATCATTCCTTTTCCTTTCTTATTCCAAACGTAATCATCCAGGTGTAGAATTGAATACGCTGGAAAAGAAAGGTGGAGCACGAACAGAAGGAAAGTGGAGACAGCACAAAAAGGGCCATCTGCGAGGGGCACGGATAAGCCGGAGAGTAACTATATCAATCTCTACAGGGGCAATTCAATGCCGGTGAGTCATTTTCTAAGCCAATCCAGGAATCAGGCAGATAAGAAACTATTTCCTGTGAGACATCTTATGGCATCGAGATCAATCTTGTCAAGAATCGGTCACCTGACGGAAAATGGACACAGGTCAAACTGGTACTGACCCGCTCCCTACCTTGACGTCAGTAGTGTAGAATATGCAGGGAGTTCCACCAGAAGAGAGGACAGGCTATGTTGCAGAGTGAGTTCACATCGAAAGATACATCATCGCCACGCGTCATCTTCCTAGGCATGCAGAGCAACTTTTCGTATCCCTCGTTGCGCGCGTTGCTGGCCGCTGGCGTCGAAATATGCGCGGTTGTGATGTCAGGCGGGCGCAGCGAGCAGGGCATGCCGGCCTTGCGCCAACTGAAGCCACCGAGCAGACGTCGCGTTCTTCTACCGGTCAACCAGTCCTCTTTGCATACTTCTGTGCAGCAAATTGCCTGGGATCGCGCCATTCCACTTTGGGAGGTCGCCAGCATGGCCGATCCGGCGGTCAGCGAACTGTTTAGCGGCTACCGGCCCGATCTGCTCTGCGTGGCCTGCTTCTCGCGCCTGATCCCACCGTCGATCCTGGCTATCCCACGTCTAGGGGCCTTGAATGTCCATCCTTCCTTGCTGCCACGCAATCGCGGCCCTGAGCCGCTTTTCTGGACCTTTCGCCTCGGCATGGAGCGCAGTGGCGTAACTATCCATCTGATGAATGAGAAGCTGGACAGCGGCGATATTATCGTGCAGCAGGAGATTGAGATCCCGGAGGGCATCAGCTACGCCGAACTGGAGGAGCAAACGGCGGCACTCGGCGGAGAGCTGCTGGTTCGGGCCGTCAAGGATATCGCCTGCGGGCGAGCGACGCGCAGGCCGCAGGACGAGAGCCAGAGCAGCTTCTACCCCTATCCTTCCAGGCGGGATTTCATCATCTATTCCGCAGAATGGGACGCGCGCCACGTCTACAACTTTATCTGCGGCATGAAGGATTGGGGCGAGCCGCTGACGCTGGTAGCCGACGCCGAACTGACGCTGGACGTAGAGGACGCGCTGGTCTATAGCTACAAAGCAAACGACCTGCGCCTGCAAACCAGCGAGCGCGACGCCTGGCCGATACGCTGTAAGCAAGGAAAAGTTGTCGTTAAGGGTAAGCCACATCGAGCTTGACCTTCTCCAGCTAATCCTCTATATTCCAGATAGAAGCTTCTTTCAGGGAGGTATCATGGACTATGTAGCCTGCGAGGCCGAAGTTCTCGCCCGCCTGAAGCCACTGGGTGAGCCAGAGCGTGTACTACAAGCACAGAACGATAAAAAATCGCAGCTCCAATTTCTGGCTATCAAGGTTCCAGTCCTGCGCCGGGTCGGGCGCGAAGGCTTCTCATTTTATCAACGATCCGCTGAAGAGATTCTGGCAATCTGGAATTATATCTGGTTTCATTCACCATATTACGAAGTGCTGTCGATGGCCCTGGGATATTATGAGCGTTTTGGCGCAAAGATCGCGCCTGAGACATGGCCGGTTCTTTCAGGATGGTCGAAGCGCGTGGAGAATTGGGCGCATTGCGACAGCCTGGCCAATATCTACTCCTATCTGCTGGCTCAGCGCCACGATGAGGTCTATGATCAGCTCCGGCAGTGGAACGCTTCCACTGAGATCTGGCTCCGACGCCTTTCTCTGGTCAGCCTGATCCACTACAGCGGCAAGAAAGCAGTCTTTCTGCCCCTGGACGAAGTGCTGCCCATGCTGACCAACTGCCTGGACGATCAACGTCTGTACGTTCAGAAGGCGCTCGGCTGGGTACTGCGCGAAACCGGCTATGTGTATCATGATGAGGTCAGAGCCTACCTGGAGAAATATATTACAATCATGAGCAGTATCGCCTTTTCTACTGCCGCCGATTGCTTCCAACCCGCAGATCGGCAGGAGCTCATGGCGCTGCGCAAATTGCGAAGAAACGAGGAAAAGAGACGTGGAAGAGCTAGCTTCGACGCTACAGATGCGTCCCTGTAAGAGGTTGCACGGGATAGTATCGCCGCCATCTTCTAAATATCATACCCTGCGCTACATCCTGGCAGCCTTTCTGGCCGAAGGCGAAAGCGTGGTCAGGTATCCAGCGTTGAGCGATGATAGCACGGTGCTGCTGCGGGCCTGCCGCGCCCTGGGAGCGAGCATCGAGGAGCAGAAGCAGCCGGATGGGCGGCTGGTCTTGCGGATACGAGGAACAGGAGGCGCTCTGCGCGTTCCGCCTGATGGTGAGCTTAATGTGGGCAACGCGGGAGCAGTGGCACGCCTGCTGCTGGGCATTTGCGCGCTTGCGCCGCAGGCCATTACGCTAACCACTCCCTATCCTGAGTCGCTTGGTCGCCGTCCCAATGACGATTTGCTCGCCGCTCTGGCGCAGCTAGGAGTAGAGGCGAGGAGTGCCACGCCAGCGGGCACGCTGCCGGTGACACTGCGAGGCGCGCGTTTGCACGGCGGTTATGTCAGTATTTCCGGGCGCAAAAGCTCGCAATATCTTAGCGCCCTGCTCTTCCTGGGGCCATTGCTGGCGGAAGGCCTGGAGATCGAGGTGAGCGACGGCCTGACCTCGGCCTCGTTTGTCGATCTCACCATTCAGATCCTCGCCACCGCAGGCATCACAATCAGCACGCTTGAGCAGCATCGCCGCTATGTGATCCCCGGCGGCCAGCAGTATCGCGCGGGAGTCTATACTATTCCAGGAGACTATCCTTCGGCAGCCGCTCTACTTGCCGCTGTCACAGTGGCCAGCGGCGAGATTACCATTCACAATCTCGACGCCAACGATCCTGACGGCGCGGCTGTGCTCGACGCGTTCGCGGCGCTCGGCGTAGAGATCATACGTCAGGACCGGCAGATTACCGCGCGCATGACAAAGCCGCCGTGTGGAATTATCCTGGATGGCAGCCGCGTTATCGATAGTGTACCGGTTATTGCTGCTGCGGCCTGCTTCGCGCATACGCCCAGTCGGATCTATAACGTTGCTAATCTGCATTTGAAGGAGAGCGACCGCATTTCAGATCTGGCCGGTGAACTGAATAAACTGGGCTGTCATGTCACACCGCTGCCCGACGCAATTGAGATCGAACCAGCCGCGCCGGGCGCGATTCGCGGCGGGGTCGAGGTCGAAGCCCACGCCGATCACCGCTTGATTCAGGCGCTGGCTATCGCCGCTCTAGGCAGCCAGGAGCCGGTCACAATTCATCATGCCCAGCATATAGCGAAGAGTTATCCGCGCTTTTTTGAGGATCTGGCTATGCTGACCAGCACATAACCAACCAATGGTATCTTTACCGGGCCTTCGTCCGCGTCAAAAGGAGAATTTTCTGTGAAAGTGCTAAAAATTCTCTTTGCCGCTTACCTGGTGATTCTGATATTTTGTCTGGGAGGACTGCTGCTTGTCTCTCCTTCGCTGGCCTTCTGGCATCCTGACGCCGGCTGGCTGGCTACGGCCCAGGTTGTTTTGCACCAGGCGGCTGAATTGCAGATCATCTTTGGCACGGCCATCATGCTGATCTTCGGCTTTCGCTACGTGGGACCGATGAAGACCAGCGCATTTTTCCTGGTCTCTCTGCTTGGCTCATTTGTGATGAGGGCCTTGTTTACCGAAAAAGCCTCACTGCTGGGCCTGTTTCCGGCCAGCGCAGCCCCCGTTCCGGCAGAATCGGGTCTGGCGGTCTTCCTGATGCTACTCTCCTGGTTTTTTATCGGTTTTTCTTCCTATCTGCTGGCCTGCAAGCTGGTGGTTCGGCTTGGCCTGCATCAGCAAACGCTCTGGTCGCTCTTGCTGGGAACGTACTTTCTGGTCGCGTGGGGCATCGCGCTCGATGTGACTACCAGCGGGGCGAGCCTGCCGCCGCAAATCCAGGTCTGGCACGAGTACAGCTCCTCTTTCGGCCTGCCAATAGAGAATCTGGCGAACTGGGCCATTGCCGGCCTCCTTCTCCTGGGCGCAAGCCGCCTGTTCTGGCGGTCTGAACTGGAGGCTCAGCACCTGGTCATCTGGCTGCCCTTTGGCATCTACACGGCGAACGTTGGCTTTGTAATGCTGCTCAGCTTCGGTAGCGGTTTATGGCTGCCCTTCTGGCTCTCTACCTGTCTGATCCTGGTGCCCGAATCGCTGGCCTATTTTCCGCGCGAGGAGCCGCACCGCGTGCGCGGAGGCCCCTGGCGAACCCTGCTTAGCCAGAGCATCTGGCTGATCATGCGCCTCGGCACCCTGGGCGTGAGCAGACGCCGCTTGCAACTGACAGTAGAAGGCGCGGAACATATTCCGCGCTCCGGTCCGGTACTGATCGCGGCGCATCATTTTCACTTCTTCTACGATGGCTATATTCTGGTGCGCACGGTGCCACGCCGGTTACATACCATTGTTGCCCTGGATTGGGTACGGGTGCAGAGCTTGCGTCTGTTGATCGAGCTAGCCTGCTCTCTGGCAGACTGGCCGGTTGTGCTGCGCAGCGAGCAGTTGCGTGAGCATGATTCCAGCCAGAAGTGGGCCTATAAGCCGGTCGAGAACAGGCGCTATTTGCGGCAGGTGCTCGCGGCCGCCACACGCCTGCTACGCGCTTCAGAAGTCCTGGTAATCTTTCCCGAAGCCTATCCCTATATCGATCCGCACGATACGCTCAAGACGAGTCCGCACGATTTCTTGCCTTTCCGGCCTGGCTTTGTCAAAATGATCGAGCAGGCCGAGCACGACCGTCGGACGCGGGTAGCCATTATTCCGACTGGCCTGGCCTACAGCAAAACAGACAAGGGCTGGCAGGCTACAGTGCGTTTCGACCAGCCACTTTACCTGAAAGATTTTGCCAGCCCTGCCGAAGTCCTGCACACAGTGGAAAAACGGGTTCAGCTTCTTTCGCAAACGGCTTCCGCGACAGATGGGATCTTGCCCTCCTGAGTCGGTATCGTTCTTTTCGCCAGCGAGCGAGGAGGCACCGCCTTTCGTTTGCGCGCCGGGTGAAGCGCTCGCTCCTGCTCAGGAATCATGCGACCTTTCCAGGAAGCTCGACGCCCGCTCATGAGGAGGCGAGTCACATCAAGCAGCATCACTCCTGAGATGGTCCAGCCCAGCGGTGCGGCCAGAGACCAGGGAAGCGCCAGGTCATGATCGCGATCAATCTGCCGCTTTGTGTCAATCTGCGTGAGCACAGTGAGCACAGCCAGCAACGTCGAGAGACGGCGAAGCTTGCCGGTTGACAGCGCGTAGAGGAGCCAGACGGCAGGGACCAGGCCATAGGCAAAGAAGGCTAGGGCGCTTGGCAGCGTCGCCAGGGACAGATTGGCGCGAATCACCTCACTGTAACTGCTCTTCACCCAGCCCTGGCGCGCGCTCTGCCAGGTGGTCCACTGAAGATTCGTGAGCAGGCCGCGCCCATTCACGAGTTCTATCTGCCAGCCAGCTCGTTTGATATGGACGGCCAGGGCAAGATCATCCACTGCGGTAGCGCGCATCCCCGGCGCATCGTATCCCCCGCTGGCCAGGTAGCTTTTGCGGCGCAGCAGTGTATACTGGCCGAAGCCGAAGGCTCGCGAGGAAGCAGGATCACGCACCTCAGCCGGCGTCAGGCGCGAAGCCAGAAGAATCGCCGTGATCGGCCAGAGCAGAGGCATAATCGGCCCTCCCAGCGTCATCACATTCGGCATCAGGGAGAGCATGTCGACCTGATTGTCTAAGGCGTGCCCCATCATGATCCGCAACGCCTGGGGGCTGTGGCAGGTATCGGCGTCGGTGAACAGCAGCCATTCTCCATCCGTGAGCATGACGCCGGTATGCATGGCGTGCGTCTTGCCCGCCCAGCCGTCCGGCAAGTGATTGACCCGATACGCTCGCACGCGAGGATCGCGCTTGATCCACCTGGCAAGCAGTTGTGGCGTGGCATCGCTGGAAGCATCATCGATAACGATAATTTCAAAGTTGGGATAATCCTGCGCACAGAGCGAAGCCAGGCACGTATCGAGGTGGGCAGCTTCATTGCGCATCGGCACAATGATGGAGACACGCGGAGGCATCTCAGGCAATGGAACAGCCTCCGGCTTGCGCGCTTCTCTTATGCTCTTCCTAGTGCGATAGCTCTGCCAGAAGGCGACCAGCGCAGTGATAGTCAGGATGCCTGGAAGAAAAACTTTGCTGAGAGAACGCTTTCGTTTGCCAATGACGATACGACGTGTTTTCATGATCCTTCTCACATCCTCATTCCTGTTTAATCAACGGGTCCTTTTTTTATAGTATCTCATGGCTCAATTTAACTCCAACAATAGCATGGGAAAGCCTCGTCAGAATGTTGTATCCTGGAGGCAGGATACACTTACCAAAATCGTCTGCTAGAAAAGAGGAAATAGCTATGCTTCCGTGGTCTGCCGAACTGGCCGGGCACTTTGATGAAGTCACTTTTGAAAGCGATCTCCTGAAAGAGAATCCGCTGGGAGACCCCTTTCAGCGCCCGCTCTGGATCTATTTACCACCCGACTATGAGAATGAACCATCCAGACACTATCCCACAATCTATCTCATCCAGGGATTTACCGGACAGCTTGATATGTGGCGCAATCGCTCAGCCTTCCGAAAAAACTTCCCTGAACTGGCCGATGAATTGTTCGCCAGAGGCGAGGCCCCGCCCTGCATCCTGGTCTGGGTCGATTGCTGGACCTCGCTGGGCGGCAGCCAGTTTCTCGATTCGCCCGCCGTTGGCCGCTATCACAGCTACCTGTGCAATGAAATCGTCCCCTGGATTGACGCGCATTACCGCACGCTCGCCCAGCGCGAACATCGTGGAATTGCCGGCAAGTCGAGTGGCGGCTACGGCGCGATGATTACGCCCATGCTACGGCCCGATCTATGGGGAGGATTCGCGACTCACGCAGGCGACGCGCTGTTTGAGACCTGCTACTTGCCGGAATTCCGCCAGACGGTGCGCACGCTCCGCGATAGATACCAGGGCTCGTTCGAGAAGTTCTGGCAGGATTTTCGCAGCCGGCCAGCATTCTCAAGAAGTGGAGACGAAACGCTCACAAACGATTGGGCTATGGCCGCCTGCTACTCGGCAGACGAAGATGGCACGGTACACTTGCCCTTCGATCTCGAAACCGGAGAGCTAATCCCCGAAATATGGGAACGCTGGCTGGCCTGGGACCCCGTGCGCATGGTTCCCAGGCACGCCGAGGCCCTGCGCTCGATGCGCGCCATTTACATTGACGCGGGCAGCAGAGATCAGTTTTATCTCGACCTCGGCGCGGAAGCATTCCGGCGCGCCTTGCTACAAATTGGCGTGACCGATTTCTTCTTCGAGTTGTTTGACGCAACCCACACGGGCATCGAATATCGGTACCCGCTCAGCCTGAAATACCTGGCCGAACGGCTCTCGTGACGCGCTTGTCAAGCGGTTTCGACGCTCAATTCCTCCTGGCGCTGGCGAACAGCCGCGCGCGTGCGAGCCGGTGTCCAGTAGCCGGAGGCTACGAAGATTGTCGGAATGAAGACCACGAGCCCTGCTATGCAGACCCACCACCACGTGGCCCATTGCGCACCATCCGCTTGATTCGTGACGACAAATGAGAGGGCCAGCGTGGAGAGCACCACGACCAGGCGCAGGATAAGTCCCTCAACGGCCAGACCGGTAGCAATCAGGGCCGGATTGACATCTTCCAGCGTTTCTGTAAAGGCAGCCATCCAGGTGACATAGCCAATAGCAATTGTGATACCGAAGAGGCTAAGGAACAACGCCATCAGACCACTGCTGGTAGGTTGTCCGATCCTACTCATAAAAAGCAGCGTCACCACAATCGTTGCGAGACCACCGGCAAGCATGTAGGGCTTGCGCACCAGCGTTCGATCAGAGATGAAGCCAATGACAATGGCCGCAACAACATTGACCAGCCAGAATATACTCACCAGCCCATTCGCCTGCGCGGGGGTGAAGTGAAAAATGTAGCTCAGATAGAGCGGGAAGACGCCCACCGCCGCATAGTAGATGAGCAGGTAGACGCTGATTCCAAAGGCGCTGACGAGCAGACGAGGATGGGTCATCTGCCGCCAGGGGTGTTTCATGGCTTGCTCGACATCAATGGTAGCTGCGCGCTGCTCGACCAGTTCCTTTTCCTTCACCGTATTCATCACCTGATCGCGCATGCCTGGCGAGAGTTCCCGCAGGAACAGGAAGCACAGCACGAAGATAACCAGGCCAACGATTCCTGAGATAACGTATTGAGACTGCCAGGAATTGTGAAAAGCGTTCAGCGTCTGGCTGGCAATAAGGGTCGCCAGGACACTACCACCTACGGGGCCAATGGTCCAGAAGCCCATCGCGAGCGCTCGGCCAAAACGCGGCGAGAAGTCGCGCACCAGAGCCGGCGTGGCAACCAGGATGATCCCTTCAATAAAGCCCAGCACAACGATTAACGCGAAGAAAAACCCTAGCGAGCTGGCGAACGAGATCAAGATAGTGCCAACGCCGGTGACTAACAGGCCATAGACGATCAAATTGCTGCGCCCGATGCGGTCCGACAGGCTGCCAAAGATCGCCGAGAAGGCCCCAATCAGGTTGCTGGCTAGCAGGATGCGCGTGTAGGTCGGAAAATCGAGCTTAAATGATACCAGAACCAGCGACGCTACGGAGGGCAGGATATACGATTCGTAGTAGAGCATAATCGTGGCAATTACGGCCAGCGCGAGATACCAGATGCGCCAACCATTGCTGGGATAATGCTCAAGGTAACGATGCCCAAGTTTAATTTGCGTGGTGCTCATGCAAAACCTCCCTGATAACCCTGTTGCTAGAACGACTTTGTACTAACATTTCGCTAAACGAGCTACGAGGGACGCCGGCAAAAGAGACAAAATGAAAAATGCGGACCCTGAGCTAGAGATAGCGCTGGCCGTACAACGCTTCCCAGCACAGACGCGGATGATATTTTCAGTATAACAACGCTGTTTTTTGCTACTCGCGCACAACGATGGTAGTTCGCGCATTCAGCACGGGCTGACTATCCTGGTTGACGTAGCGCGTCTCCATGGTGAGAATGTCCATCGAGCGGCCGTTGCTGCTCTGGCGCGTCTTGCCATCGACCAGCGTGGTCACGCCCGTCAGCACATCGCCGGGATAAATGGGCGCGAGATATTCGTACTCTTCTTCGCCATGCAGGACGCGTGAGACATTGATGCCTGCCTCAGCCAGGCTGGCCCCACGCTGGCGATTGCCCCAGAAGCTAAACATGGTAGGCGTGGTCGGCGAAACAGGCACATCGGGAAAACCCGCTTCCTGAGCCGCCTCGCGACTATGGTAAATCGGGTTGCCATCCCCAATCGCGGCGGTCAGCTCATGAATTTTGTTGCGCTGTACCTCATAGGTAAAAGGGGCAAAGCTTTGACCAATTTTGCTCTGATCGAACATCCTTCCTT
>DATGKW010000177.1:0-20374 GCA_035294465.1 Ktedonobacteraceae bacterium
GGTGACAGCGGCGGCCCTGGCCTGATCCAGCAGAATTCCAGCCTCTTGTTGGCCGGTGTAAGTTCGTGGCAATATCAGGGCGGGAAGCCGCTGGGCCTCTATGGCTGCGTTGAGCACTATACGCGCGTCTCACGCTTTATCGATTGGATATATTCTACCTGCAGAATTCCTACCCATCACCAGATTTAGAGGAGATGATGATGATGAATAGCGAACAGGAGAAAGCCAGGCTCTTACACCTGCACAACATCGCTCTGCAAGCCCACCTTGAGAAGGACGCCAGAGCCTTTCTGGCTGCCTATGCCTCCCAGTGGTATGATGTCCGCGTGACAGGAATCCGGCTTCGCACTAAAGAAGAAGCGTTGCCTGCCATCGAACAGTATTTCCGGCGGACGCATGTACATGACATCAGCGAGATTACTGCCCCAATCATCCACCTTTCCACAGATGCCAGCATGGCATGGGTGATCGGGGAAATGCGCGTGCGCGCTTCCCAGGAGACGACTGATGGGAAAGAGCAGGACTTCCCGTTCCGGTGCGCCTGGGTCTCTATCTATGAAAAACGTGAGGGAGAATGGGCACAAGTGGTCGATGCATCCTCCTTCCAGTTCCAGGCAAATGACGAGGACAGCAGAAAGGGAGTGAACTCATAAGCGACTTGATCTTAGAGAGTGAAGGACTTGTCGGTGCAGAAGAACAAACTCCGCCCGGTCAAACATCAAACGCCTGATCAGCTTATCTCCAGGGCTGCGTCAGATTCGACAAAAAACAAGACAAACATTCATTAGGAAAGACGTATGCGCTTTATTTTCTGCTCAGATTACTGGAATCCTCTCGCTCCCGATTCAGCCTATGAAGACGAAGTAAACGCTGTGCAAAAACTTGGCCTCTCTTACTCGCTGATCGACTTTGAGGTATTGGTAGAGCAAGGGGACGCAGAGCGATCAGTTCGCCGGGTAGAGCCTGCAAATGTTGAAGAAACAGCGGTCTATCGCGGTTGGATGCTCAAACCACAGATGTATGAACGACTCTACCACGCTCTGAGGGAAAAGGGGCTTGCGCTGATTAATACGCCAGAGGCTTATAAGCACTGCCATTACTTGCCGGAGGTTTATCCGGTCCTTGCTGGTTTCACACCGGCCTCAACCTGGCTCAGAACAGGCCCCGAAGTTTCTATGGATGAAGTGATGGCTATGCTACAGCCGTTTGGGAATAAGCCCATGATCGTCAAGGATTTTGTCAAATCCAGGAAGCACGAGTGGCACGAGGCTTGCTATATCCAGTCAGCGGCGAATCGAGTTGAGGTTGAACGCGTAGTCAGGCGTTTTATACAACTTCAGGGCAGAGAACTGAATGAAGGACTGGTTTTTCGTGAGTTCGTTGAATTCGAGCCATTGACGACACATCCAAGGAGCGGCCTGCCTTTGTCCAGGGAATACCGACTGTTTGTCCTGGACGGCCAGATCATCTTCGTGACGCCGTATTGGGAAGAGGGCGATTACACCACAGGTGAAGCGCCACCTCTTGATCCTTTTCGCGAGATCGCACAAAAGATCAAGAGTCGCTTCTGCACTATGGATGTTGCAAGAAAAATGGATGGTACCTGGACCATCGTTGAGCCTGGCGACGGTCAGGTAGCAGGCTTGCCAGCACATGCTGATAGAGAGGCATTCTATCGGGCGCTGGCTAACGGATTGAGGCAATAGCAGGCTTTCTTTGCCTCAATCCTACATCCGTAGCTTATCAGATACATCAGGAGCGAGGGCCAATCTGGACGGGCGAGGAGTACTGGAATTCCAGCCCGGTTGCTCCGCAGTTCCTGCATTCCTCTGGAAGGCTTCCCGCGTGAACCATACCACAGCCTGTACAGATCCAGCAATGGGCAAGAGGCGCTTCCTGCACGTGCTGCTCGAAACGATAGAGGGCCGCATCAGCTAAAAGGCCTGTGTTTTCCGGCATGGTATGCTGGTGAGTAGTGTTATAGTTACCCATCGATAACCTCCTGATTATCTCTAGCGCCTACCGCACCAGTTCCTGGCACAGCGACGTGCTTTCCCTGATAACGCATTCATTCTGGCAGTCATCCGCTCTCAAAGAGCGCCACTGGAACACAACTTCAGAGAGCACAATTCAAGTCTAACCGGAGTCGCTTGCTTTTGTCCATGAATTGCAATAGCGATTCTCGATGGTTTCTATCAGTAGATTGTTATATAATACGACTTCCTCTCCCACCTATCCTTTCCCTGATACCAGACTTCTAGAATAGCTCCTTGCGCACTGCCTCGATAAACTCACTTGTACTGGCAGTTCCACCCTGGTCGGCGGTCAGCACTTTGCCCTGGCGATAGACGCGGGCGATAGCATCCTCCAGGCGCTGCTTCTCAGGCATGTAGCTCAGATAGTCAAGCAGGAGCGCGCCGGTGAGCAGCATAGCAGTTGGATTGATAACGTTCTTTCCAGCCAGATCAGGCGCAGACCCATGCACCGGCTCAAAATAGGCGTAGTCTTCGCCATAACAGACGCTTGGGGCTAGGCCCAGGCCGCCAATGCAGCCCGCAGCCATATCGGCCAGGATATCGCCATGCTCGTTGTTGAGCACAACTACATCCAGCGTCTCCGGTTCGGCTACCATACGGCGAGCGAGATCGTCGATCAAGAATTCCTGGTAGGTCAGACCGGCTCTGGCCTCGACCATCTCGCGCACGATCTGGCGAAAGCGCCCATCCGTGCGCGGCTGAATCGAGTATTTGGCCCCCAGCGTAATGCAGCCGGGGTAGCCAATCGATTGGCGCTCATAGGCAACGTGAATAGCAGTTTGCGCCACGCGGCGAATTTGCTCATCTGTGCAGACGCGCACAGCATAGGCACCCTGCTCACCTGGCCTGGGCGGCAGGTACCAGCTCTTGCTGCTTGGCAGCGCAGCCAGTTCGCTTAGATCACCTTCACGCGGCGGGTAGAGACCTTCCAGGTTATCGCGCACGATCACATAATCAATGCGTTCGGGATGACCCAGAGGACTACGGTAGCCCTGCCGCCAGCGAATGGGCCGCACATTAACGGCGGTCTGCATGCCCCAGCGCAAATGCCAGAGTACCGGCCTGCTCGGCCCACCGCTCGCGCCAAAGAAGGTGCAATCCGCTGCGCTGATGGCCTGGCGCGTCTCTTTAGGAAACGGATCGCCATATTGCTCTTCCGCAGCTTTTCCGCTCAGCGCCTCGTGAAAGCGAATGCCGGGCACCAGCTCATGCAGAAGCTCCACAGTGGGATACACGACCTCCGGGGCCGCGTCGTCGCCGGCAATGACGCAGACCAGCGGCCCATCGGTGCAGTTATGTCCATGTCGAAAATTCATCGTAGCGTTCCTTCTAAACGAATGTATTCCAGGATGCCACCCGCCTGCACGATGCGCGCTACAAAGGGGTCCAGCGGCTCAGATTGGAAAGTCTGCCCGGTTGTGAGATTGGATATCTGGCCGCGTTCCAGATCTACCTCGACTTGATCACCATCACTGCTAGCCAGTACAGCCTCCTCGCAGACCAGCACAGGCAGGCCAATATTGACGGCGTTGCGGTAAAAGATGCGTGCGAAGCTGCGTGCAATGACCACGCGCACCTTGCAGCCCAGGATGGCTGCGGGCGCGTGTTCGCGCGAGGAGCCGCAGCCAAAGTTATGCCCTGCCATGATGACGTCGCCTGGCTGCACCTCCTGAGCAAACGCAGGCAGCACCTCGCACAAGCAATGCTTCGCCAGCTGCGCCCGGTCGGTGGTGACGTTATAGCGTCCAGGAATAATTACGTCGGTATTGACATTATCGCCAAGCTTCCAGATTCGGCTCATGATTTTCTCCTGTCGACGGGTATTGTACTACACACAGCATTTACAGATATTCGCGTGGATCGGTAATATGGCCAGTCAGCGCCGAGGCGGCTACGGTAGCGGGACTGCCCAGGTAGATCTCTGCTGTTGGATCGCCCATGCGCCCGGTAAAGTTGCGGTTCATGGTGGTCAATGCGCGCTCGCCAGGAGCCAGGACGCCGAAATGTCGCCCGATACATGGCCCGCAGCCGGGAGTGCCTACTGAGGCTCCGGCCTCGATGAAGGTTTCGATATAGCCCCGGCGCAGCGCTTCTAACTGGACTTCGCGCGAGGCCGGAATAACCACCATGCGCGTCTCTGGATGAATGCGCCGCCCCTTGAGAATGCTCGCGGCCACGGCCAGATCGTCCAGGCGCCCATTCGTGCAGGTCCCCAGAAAAACCTGGTCTACTTTGATCGATTCGACCTCCGTTACTGGCACAACATTATTTACATCTGGAGGGCAAGCGACTAACGGCGGCAGGTTGCTGGCATCGATTTCAAAGACTTTCTCGTAGTGGGGATCACGAGCTTTGAGCATGGGATACTCTTTATCAGTGCGTCCACGTAGCCACTCGCGCGTCTTCTCATCAGCCGCGACCAGCCCGGCCTTGCCGCCCATCTCGATAGCCATATTGCAGAAAGTGAAGCGCTCGCTGATCGAGAAGTTCTCGACCAGTTCCCCGGTAAATTCGATAGCCCGGTAGTTAGCTCCATCCACGCCCACACGGCGCACCATTTCCAACGTCACATCTTTGGCGAAGACCCCCGGCTGCAAGCGACCTGTCAAATGCACATTGATCGTCGTGGGCACGCGGAACCAGGCCCGCCCGGTGGCATAGGCCACGCCAATGTCGGTCGAACCCATACCTGTGCCAAACGCGCCGAACGCGCCATAGCTGCAACTGTGACTATCCGCACCGATGATGATCGAGCCGGGCGTGACAAAGCCCATCTCCGGCATGACCTGGTGACAGATGCCCTGCTGGAGAATTTCTAAACCCTGCTCACGGGCAAAATTGCGTGTCTGCCGATGCAGGCTGGCCGCCTGGATAGTAGCTGCTGGAATGATGTGATCAAAGATCAGGTGTGAGCGTTGCCGGTCAAAGACTTTGCCGCCGGTCAGGTCCGCCAGCTTGCGAAACGCTTCAATAGCCAGCGGCGTCGTTGTATCGTGGCTCATCACATGATCAACTTCAACAACGACGGTTTCGCCCGCCTTGACAGGACGCCCCAGCTTGTAGCTAAAAATCTCTTCGGTTAATGTTCCCATTGCTTCCTCTCGCTTTCTTGTGTGTGAAACCTTCTCTATCCGCGCTCGACCGGCACCTCTGCGCGCAACTGCACGTACCAGGTTCGCATAAAGGTATCGACTTCATCCATACTGAGTGCGCCAGCCTCAGCCCTGGCTTTGAGCGCGCAAGTCAATTGACCGATCTCCTCATCGCTCAGATGCATACCAAGTTCACGAGCACGCTGGCCTACGGCGTGCCGCCCGGTGTAGCGTGAGCCAATGTCGAGCCGCCGATCCAGTCCAAAGTCGCCGGGGTTGAGTGCCTCGTAAGCTCGCGGGTTGCGCAACACGGCTCTGGTATGTACGCCAGCGCGGTGGGTAAAGGCGCCGGGCGCGGTAATCGGCATATTGAAAGGAATATGTACGTTCAAGCAGTCCGCGACATAGTGATCGAGCGCGGCCAGTTGCCCTAGATTGTAGCCCTCCAGTAATTCGGGATGGTGGATGTAAAGTTGCGCAATTAAGCCGCTCAGGGGAGCGATGCCATTGCGCTCGCCGATGCCCAGCACGGTAACGTCCAGGCAGTCCGCGCCTCCCTCCAGGGCTGCGACAGTGTTAGCCAGCGCGCAGCCGGTGTCGTTATGCCCGTGAAATTCGATGCCCACGCCGGGATAGCGCTCGTGGCAAAGCCGCACCAGTTGCTCCACTTGGCGTGGCCTGGCAATACCTACGGTATCGGGCAGGCCAATACGTTCGACTCCAGCCTCAACTACGGCATCAAACACGGTCAGCAGATCGACCAGATCGCTGCGAAAGGCGTCTTCTGCAGAGAAACGCACGTAGCGACCGGCGGCCCGCACCAGCTTAATCAGAGGAAGGGCGTCGTTCAGGATCTGCTCGATGCCTCGCCCGTGACCATGTTCGCGCAGTTCTGGCGAGGTGCCATAGAAAAGGTTTAGTCCGGCCACCGGCGTCTCCAGCGCCGCGCGCACGTCGGCTTCAACACAGCGGACATGAGCAACGATGCGCGCGCGAAGCTTCAATGCACAAAGCTGCTCGATTGCCCCACGCGTTTCGGGCGAGGCGATAGGCGACGGCACCTCAATCATGCCCACGCCAATTGCGTCAAGCTGACGCGCGATGGCCAGGCGTTGTTCCTGGCGAAAATAGGCTCCGGTAAATTGTTCGCCTTCACGCAGGGTAGTATCAAGAATGGTCAGTTGACTCATGACGCCGTTCCTCCAGACCGCGTTAATTCGCGCAGCACGCTCTCCAGCACATCAATGGCGTGCAAGTATTCGTTAATCACAATGTGCTCTTGCGGGGTATGATCCAGCCGTGAGTCGCCCGGCCCGTAGGCCACGATATTTTCACCCCAGACCGGTCCCACCACGTTCATATCAGAGGTTCCAGTTTTCAGCTTAAAGATGGGCTGAATGCCGCCGGCGCGCAGGGCGGCGACGAAAGCGCGAGCTAGCGGCGTACCGCGCGAACTCTGGAAGGCTCGTTCCTCTCCCCTGAAACTCAGCCGGATATCCAGTTCAGCCGCCCAGGTTTCTAGCAAGCCGCGCAATTCTGCGAGATCGAAGTTCGGCGGCAGGCGATAGCCGACAACAAAGCAGGCGCGTTCTTCCAGCCCGTCCTGCTGGCTGTTGACCGAACGTAGAGAAGGCTGCAACGCTGCGAAAGCTGAATCCCCGGCATGCACTTGATTCCAGCGTTCGGCATGCATGTGAACACGCTCCCAGAAGTCTGCTGCAATCTCGCTGCAACCGCGTTCCGGTCCCGCTGTGTGGCTGATCGCACGGCTCACCCGGCCCTCCACGAGCAAACGGCCTTTGTATCCGAGAGTGATCGCGTTGCTGCCACTCGGCTCGCCGATTACACAGGCTACAGGCTGATAGCGTCCCACTGTAGCCCGCGCACCTCGCGAGGTCGCAGCCTCTTCCTCAACCGCCCCGATGACCAGAATCGGGCGTGCCAGGCCGCCTGAGCGCGCTACGCGCGATGCTGCGTAGATAAAGGCTGCCAGGGGGCCTTTGGCATCGACCGCGCCGCGCCCATAAAGCTTGCCAGCCTCAACGCGCACTGGCACCACGCCATGCACGGTGTCCATATGGCCCAGAAGAACAACTGGCTGCGCATTGCTTTCCAGGCCGGCTCCAGCGACGAAGTTGCCAGCCTCATCAATATGTGCCTCCAGCCCCAGGTTGCGCGCCTGCTCAACCAGGTAGCGAGCCAGCATGCCTTCAGCACCCGAATAGCTGGGAATGTACAGCATCTCACGCAGCAATGTTACTTCCGGCCGCGTTTCTCCCGGCTGGCTGGTTGTCCTCTCTGCTCTGCGCTCCTGCGCGCCATTCAGCACTTCCTCAACAGTTGCCAATGCGCGTCCAAGTTGCTCACGGGTAATGACCAGCGGTGGTAGCAGGCGCAGCACACGGGGCCCGGCGGGCAGAGCCAGAATGCCGCGCTCGCAAAGTTGTTCAAGATAGGGCTGGACCTTTGTTGTTAACTCTATCCCCAGCATCAGACCGCGTCCACGCACCTCGCGGACTAGCGGCGAGTGCATTTCGCGCAGACGCTGCAAGGCGTATTCGCCCAGTTCAGCCGCCCGGTTGGGCAGATCTTCGCGCTCAAGAATATCGAGGGTTGCCAGGGAGGCCGCGCACGCCACTGGATTGCCTCCGAAGGTTGTGCCATGCACTCCCTTGCCAATGTGCCCGCTCTCCAGCGCGCGCCGGCCCAGGCAGATCGCGCCCATAGGAATGCCACCGCCTATGGACTTGGCCAGGCAGAGGATATCCGGCTCTAGGTTGTAATGCTGGCAGGCAAAGAGCCGTCCGGTACGCCCAAAGCCTGTCTGCACCTCATCGATAATGAGCAGCGCGCCCCGCTCGTGACAAATCTCTGCTAACCCGCTGATGTATTCCTGTGTGGCTATATGAACACCACCCTCGCCCTGGATCAGTTCGACGATCAGCGCAGCGGTGTCTTCGCCAATTGCTTCTCTAGCCGCTTCCAGGTCGTTATAGCGCACATGGGTAAAGCCAGGCACTAGTGGCGCGAACGGCTCGCGATAGTGTGGCTCCCAGGTCGCGGAGAGTGCGCCCATGCTGCGCCCGTGAAAGCCGCGTAATGTGGCAACGATCCCTGTGCGTCCCGTCGCCAGACGGGCAAATTTGATTGCGCCCTCGATGGCCTCGGTCCCGCTATTGCAGAGGAAGATACGCGGCTGCTCCAGAGGAACAAGCGCTGCCAGGCGTTCCAGCAAACGCGCGCGTGTGTCGTTGTACACGATCTCAGGGCACGTGACCAGCCGCTGGGCCTGCTCGGCGATGGCAGCAGCGATTTCTGGACGCCCATGACCGAGATTGGCGACGCCATGACCTGCTGTGCAATCAATATATTCGCGCCCCGCCTCGTCCCAAAGGAGCGCTCCCTGGCCGCGCACAATCGCCACCGGGCGTTTGCTGTAAACTCCACTGGTGTAAGTGTCTTCGGTCTCAATAATGCCGCGTGCAATCGTAAGCACTGCTTACTCCCTTCCGCCGGCCACAGCGGCGATAGCAACTTCTAAATTTCTCCCAACCTCTGCTGCTGAGATGGTTGTGCCCTCGCCTCGTAGCAGCGCCGTCAATGGAGCGTTGCCAATGCGTATCCGGCGAACGCCGCCTGCCAGGGCTTCTCTGGCACCCAGCAACTTTTTGCACATGCGTCCCTGTGCATAGATCGTATACTCATCCAAGCGCTCTGCCTCGATCTGATGAATGAGCGTTGAGGAATCACTCGGATCGCGCAGCAGCCCTGGCACGTTGGTCGCGATTACCAGTTCGTCTGCCCCTAGCGCGCACGCGATGGCCGCTGCCGCCCGGTCACCATCCACGTTGAGCCGCTCGCCTTCGTGACCTAAAGCCAGAGGTGCAACAACCGGCAGATAGCCCGCGTCGAGCAGCATATTCAACAGATGCACGTTGACCTGTTCGATCTGCCCGGTATAATCATCGCGCACGATCCGCATTCGTCCATCGGGAGTAAGCGCGCGGATGGCCGACTTGCGCCGGGCTAGCAGCAGACGGCCATCAACGCCTGCCAGGCCCAATGCATTGATGTCGTGCTGCTGTAGTTGCGCAACCAGTTCGGTATTGATCTGCCCGGCCACCGCCATAGCGTAGATGCGCAGAGTTTCGCGGTCAGTGTAACGGCTGGTCATACCGCCCGGTGAAGTGAGCGTGCGAATCTCTCGTCCTAGCTCTCCGGCCAGTTCGTTCGTCAAATCCGATCCACCGTGAACCAGAACAAGCCGCCGATCCGCTTCTGGCATGCTTCGATAATGAGCGAGGTCGTTCAAAATGCTCTCGGTGGCAACGCCAGCAGCGCCGCCAATCTTGATTACCAGGGTCATCTTCTTCCTGTCCTTCCCTTCTCGCTACACCGGATGCAGACCGGGGAAGCTCAGTCCCAGCGTCTCATCCCAGCCATACATACAATTCATGGCCTGGACCGCGTTGCCAGCCGCTCCCTTGACCAGATTATCGAGAGCCGCCATGATCACAACGCGTCCCTGGTCGGCATCTGCTTCAAAGCCTACGTCGCAATAGTTGCTGCCGGCAAGGATCTTTGGCTCAGGATAGCGATAGACCCCCTGCCGCTCTTTAACTAGCCGTACAAATGGCTCGCCGCGGTACGCCTCGCGATAGACGCGCCACAGGCGCTTCTCGTCCATCGGCCCGTTCATGAAGACCTGCGCTGTGACCAGAATACCGCGCACCAGCTCGACCGCTGTGGCCGAAAAGGCGATCACCTGCTCGGACAAATTGCCAGTGGGCTTTTGCGAATTGTTCGTATATCCTTCTTCCTGACCCGGCCAGCGGTGAAAAACTCCAATTTCTCTGCTCTCTCTCGCTCCAGTTTGAGGATATTGCAAGAGCTCCTGGATTAACTCGGCGCTATGCCGGTGACCGGTGGGTGCAAAGGAGCGCACAGCCCCGCTGCGGTCGGGATGATGGCTGCTCGCGCCCGGAGCCGCACCTGCTGCCGACGAACCAATCTTGGCCTCGACGACAAGCGGCATCTCCAGCCTGACCATCCCCGCGCGATAGAGGGGAGCCAGACCCAGGATAGCGGCCGTTGCCATACAACCGGTGCCGCTCACCAGGCAGGCCTCGCGCAATTGCTCGCGATGCAATTCCGGCAGCCCGTACACCGCCTCGCTTAGCAACGCCGGTGCGGGATGTTCTGCCCCATACCAGCGCCGGTAGAGTTCTGGCGAGCGCAAGCGAAAATCTGCCGAGAGATCGATTACTCTGGGAGCAAGCGTTCGATAGTGTTCAATGCTCCCCGCCGCTCTGCCATGCGGTAGGCAGAGAAACAGCAGATCGCTGGCTGTCAGATCATCGGGATGACAGTAGCGCAGAGAAGTTACGCCACGCAAATTTGGATGTGAGCTATAGACGTACTGACCGGCAGAACTGCTGGAGGCAACCTGGACAATCTCGACCTGCGGATGAAAAAACAGGATACGCAGCAGTTCGCCGGCGGTATAGCCCGATCCACCCACAATTGCGACTCGAATGCGGCTCATTGCATCACCTCCACGCGGGAATGAGCACAGACATACTCCACAATCTCCTGGGGAATATCCACGCCAGTAGGTGCGATGCTGTTGCGAAATTCCATCGTGGCATTGATCTCGTTCACCAGATAGCCACGCTGCTCATCCTCAAGCACATCGACTGCCAGGATACCACCACCCACGGCCCGCGCAGCACGCACGCATAGCTCATCCAGTTCAGGGGTCAGCGGGCAATTGCTGGCGACCGCGCCCCGTGCCGTGTTAGTCACCCAATGCGCGCTGCTGCGATAGATCGCGCAGAGGGTGTGTTCCCCAACCACGAAGGCGCGGATGTCGCGCTGCGGCTTGCTCACGTACTCCTGGATATAATGAATCTGGTGTTGATAGCCGCCCAGCGTCTCCTGGTGCTCTAGAATTGCCTCGGCGGCGTCGCGATCGTTGACTCGCGCGAGCAAACGCCCCCAGGAGCCGGTGACTGGTTTGAGCACCGCCGGATATCCCAGCGTTTCGATGCCCTGCGCTGCGCTCTGCTGCTCAAAAGCCAGCAGTGTACGCGGTGTGGGAATGCCCGCCCGCAGGAGGGCCAGCGTAGTCAACAACTTGTCGTTGCAGGTAGCCGTTACCTGCGCGGAATTGTAGACGGGAATGCCCCAGTGCTCCAGCACATAGGATACGGCCAGGCCGCGCGACTGGCTGACGCTGCGGCAGAGCACGGCATCATAGGCTCGCCAGCGCTCATCCGGTCGCGCCAGGTCCAGCAACAACTGGCCATCATCGATAAGCTCAAACTCCACCCCACGCTGCTGCAAAGCCGCAACCAGGAGCTTCTCTTCAACTCGCACGCGCGAAGCCAGGATCGCTATCCGCATGGCTTCATTCCCCCCAGTCTTCTTCCACCTGCGGAGCCAACGCCACCTCGGGCCGCTCTACATTCAGGACTTCCAGTTCCGCGTTACAATCCGGGCAATAGAGGATCTCCCCCACCAGCAAGCCCTGCAAATCCAGTTCTGCTTCGCATTCAGGACACTGCGCTGTATTCACGTACTTTTCCTTTCTCATCTGCTAAGATAAAACCGTTCATGCCAACATCCAAGAAAAAACGCCCTCCGTTTCGCTTGCTTGTCTCCCTCTCTGATTTTGCGTTAGCAACCATAAGCCATGCAAAATTGAAAGAAGGACACGTACTCAAGCGAAGGACGAAGAGCGACAAAGAACTCTCGCGGTACCACCTTCATTCGCCAGCGCCTCGACGCGCCAGCATCTCAGGGAATTGAACGCGCACATCTGCGTGTTCTTCCCTTTGCCCGATCACGGGGGCCACCGGCAGAGGTCTACTCTCATCTCCCTGGATGATTTCTTCTCGCAGCTTCCGGCCTTTTTTCACGATCCCCGGCATACGGGCTTCTCAGCACCTGCCCGCTCTCTGCATACCAGCCAGACCGTTACTCGTCCGATCATCGCCTTTGCGCATATTCTGTTGTCTGCCACACCTTCTCTAAAGACAAAGGCCAAATAAAAACGCCCCTCATCCTCCAACGCAAACCGCTGGGAAGGACGAAGAGCGGCAATACTTCTCAATACGCCAGGACTTCGTGGTACCACCTTCGTTCGTCGGTATCTCGCAACACCGACCTCTACGGGCAGTCTTTCGACGATGCACCTGCAGCCCGATCACGGGGGCCACCGGCGAGTTCTACTTTTGGCTCAACAGCCAATTTCTTCTCGCAGCGTCAGGGGTCTTTTTCACAGCCAGTAAACATATGGGCTTTTCACCAGCCGCCCACTCTCTGCATGCCACCAATGCTGTTACTCGTCCCTGCCATGCCTGTACCTGATTTGATCATTTTTATTTACTGGGCAAGTTATATCATGAGTCAGCGAGGTTTGTCAAGTCCATTTTCTGCAAAAAGCAGGTGTCTCCTCTCTACCCGGCACACTATCTCCGCTTTTTCAAAGATATAGCGAAAAAAGCTTGTACATGATCGAGAAAGATGGTACAATTTTTCCTACCCGTGGAGTCGCTGCACTTATGCGCCCCAGCCAGTCATTTTCCCATCCAATCGTTGAGGGGGATGGAGCCTCTAAAGGGTAGCGAATTGCCGCAGATGGAGAGACTAAATACGCCCCCTTAAGAGCCAGAATGCTCTTCTCGCCGCTAGCAATGGAAATACAGAATACACGAAAGATGTGCTCAACATGCGATACCATCTCTTAATGGATGCAGATGATACGCTTTGGGAAAACAATATCTATTTTGAGCAGGCCATTCATGCCTTCATTACCTTCCTGGACCACTCTCGGCTCTCACGAGAGGAGATCCGGGCGGTGCTGAACGAGACAGAACGGTCGATGGGTTATGGATCGGCCAATTTCACCAGGAGCCTGGTCCAAACTTACCATCGCTTGGCAGAAAAAGATGTGCAGGAGGAGGATATCGAGCAAGTGCGCCGATTTGGGGAGCAGATTCGCTCTCAGCCCTTGCAACTCCTTGAGGGAGTCCGAGAGACATTAGAGTACTTATCTCCTCGCCATGATCTGATCCTCCTTACCAAAGGAGACATCGAGGAGCAGAGACTAAAAATCGAACAATCAGGGATTGAGGGGTTCTTCAAACAGGTCTTCATCGTTCTGGAAAAAGATCATGCGACCTATCGCCAGATCATCAGCGAAATGGGGGTGGATCCGCGCCATACCTGGATGGTGGGCAATTCTCCTCGCTCCGATATCAATCCAGCGCTGGCTGCCGGTTTAAATGCGGTCTATATTCCGCACCCGCATACCTGGCAACTGGAGATGCAAAGCGTGTTTCATAGGGGTTCAGGGCAGATGATTCAGATCTCCAGATTCGCAGAATTACGCGATTATTTCTAGCAACGGCTACATGCCATTTCGACTTTCGCCACTCTAGTACCTCAGCTTCAGATCTGCTCTCAAGTAACAACCATCGTTTGCAAAAGACGCCGCAACGCCGCTTCAGGATCATCGCAAAGGCCGCAATGAACCGAGGAAGTCTGAATGATCGTGCTGCGCGGCGAGATTAGCCAGTGGAAACGCTCTGAAAGGGACAGGCAGGCAATGCTGCCCGCCTCTGGCTTGCCCGCGCAAATAAGAAGAATAAGCTGAAGTTGCCTGCGCACGAGTTCTAGATCAATAGTCGGGGCCAGGGCCAGCAGACGCCGCTCGTCCAGGGAGGTCAACGCACCCAGAAAATTGCGTGTGCGGCAGAAGAGGATTACACCTACATTGATGCATTCGCCGCGCTCCACTCGAGGCACCACACGGATAATTGCGTAATCATATGAGCTGCGCTCGCGCATGACGCGCCTCCTCCACGAAACAATGTGACTCCTCCAGTCGTGCTCGTAAATATGCCAGGTAGGCCAGACGCTGTTCCGCTTGCTCAAGCCAGCTTGCAGGGATCTCACCGACTATCGACTCAAGTACTTCGGGCGTCAGAGCCTCTCTGCACATCCGATCAGCCTCCTCTAGAGCGCTGGCGGCTGCCAGCAGCACGTGATCCTTGATAAGCTTAAAAGGATCGCGGCTACGCGCCAGGTAATCGTCGGTAGCATGGTGAAAGTAGAAAGCAGCCCCGTGATCGATCAGCATCAGGCGTCGGTGCCAGTAGAGCATATTGGTATTACGAGCCGTGCGATCCACATTGCAGACGTAAGAATCGAACCAGAGAATACGCGAGGCAAGAAGCGGATCAACGCCCGGAACATCTATAGTGCTGAAAGCTAGCGAGCCTGGCAAATAATCCAGCCCCAGATTCAGACCAACGCTTGCCTTGATGAGATTCTGGATCTCAAAATCCGGCTCGGATCGCCCAAGCAGACTATCTAGCTCTAGAAGAACGATCTCCGGCACCTGCAACCCTAAAGCGCGTCCGATTTCGCCCGCAAGCAGTTCAGCAATCAGAGCCTTAGGGCCTTGCCCGGCGCCGCGAAACTTCAAGACGTACATGCCATCGTCGTCGGCCTCAACAATCGCTGGCAGCGAGCCACCCTCTCTCAACGGCGTTACATAGCGAGTCGCAGTAAGTGTTCTAAGCATGGGTCTATTGTAACATAGTTCCTGAGTGAGATAATAGTAAAGTATGGGGAAAGCCAGGATTAGTACACTTTGCAAAGAAAAGGCAGCGAGAGAAAATGGCATACAAGATTGGAGTCTACGGATCGAACGTCAACGAGGGGGAAAAAGCCACTGTCTCTGGCAAAGCGCTGGGAAGAGCGCTAGCCGAGCGCAGATGTATCGTCATTACCGGTGCGTGCAGTGGGATGCCGTATGTGGTGGCACGCACAGCCGCAGAGCAAGGTGCGGAAATATGGGGCTTCACGCCAGAGCTTGATTCTGCGGGCCAGAAAGCCGCCTATCCCACAGATGATATCACCATCTATAAACGCCTGGTGTACGTGCCACCACATTTCCGTGAACTATTTGGAGTTCCCGACCTTCCAGCAGCGCGGGACCACGCAGCACGCCTCAAATATCGCAATGTCGTCTCAACAACCAACTGTGATGCGGGAATCATCATTTCTGGCAGTTGGGGCACGCTGAATGAGTTTACAAATCTTATCTACGATGGCAAACCAATTGGCGTTCTCACAGGAACCGGCGGGCTGGCCGATGAGCTAGGCGGCTTTTACTCTCGCCTGCGCAGGCGGTCCGATTCAATAGTTTTGTTCGAAAGCGATCCAGAAAAACTGGTAAGCGAACTACTCAGAGAGCTTGAGAAAGAGCGTTGTGGATTGGACAACCAGTATTAGCCGGAGGTAGGGACGCGCCAGTAGCGGCGATGAATAAAGTCGTCGCCCGGACGGTTGGCCGTAGTCGCCACCAGGCCCGCATAATGCAGATGCAAGAGTGCCTGAAGGATCAGCGCGGGCCGCTGCTGGTGCTGGCTGACCCCTCTCGTCCTGAGAATTTCCTGCACTTCCGCCAGCGTCATACCTTCCTCTTTGGGCAGGATCGAAAGAATGAGATCCGCGAATTGCTGTTGCGACAGGCGGCGCTCATCTTGCACCAACGTATTGTTGCTGCCCGATGCTGCGAAGAATTTCACTGCGAACTCACAGACAATGCCCCCCCTTTTCATACATTTAAGCTCAGCGACCTGTGCTTTCTCACCATAATACGCTGCCGCTCCCTCGATAGCTCCCCACAGCACGGAACAGAGCTGGCGTGGACTATCATAGACAACTATCAATATATCAGGGTCGTGAGGAGAACGGCGATATTTAAACAGCGGTGGCGTCAGTCCATCAGGAAGACGACCCATCTGTTCATGCGCGTCATGCATCGCCAGCAGCAATTCGAGTCCATTGTTGGTTTGACTGAGCAGATAGGCGCAGCGATGGCGCGTCAATGCGTTGGTTATGAAATAGTAGCCATATTCCTTTAGTAATGTATCGGCGGGAACCAGGGAAATATTGCTGGCCGTCTCTACTGCTGCCAGGAGAGCTGTATCGTCATAAACCCGGTCGGCCAGCAAAGGAGCAGGCATAACACCGTCGAGCGCAACACGATATTGATTCATAAAGTTTTCGTGAAAGCGCGCAGCAAGATATTTTTCCCAGGTAACAAAAATTAATCCATGCACAAAAGTAACTCCTAGTGAAACGACAAGCGAACTTCTTACCCAATGAGGAGGCTGCGTTAATTATAGCAAGGAAGAGGTTCTATGTACGAACATCATTCCGTCACTAGTACTTTTAGATATATATTTCATCGATTCATAAGCTTCTTGCTTGCGTATCAGTATTTTTCATTACGTAAATTATTGATATCTCATATTGAATATAAATCGATAACTATTTGTATAGTATCGACGATACTGCGGTTTATCTCTAAAAAGTCTTCTTCTAACTGGCTCTGTGTACGATAGAGCTATTCTGGCTTTTCCCTGCCATAATATTCTGGTGCCATAGAAAAGAAGGGCCCTGCTAGAGTTGTTCGCTTTCTCTTACAATGCTCATATGATATGATGGCTTCTAGAAAATCAAGCCGTTCTGGAGTAACACCTGTGGCGACACAGACACCAATCGAAGTGACCTTCTACACAAAGGCAGGCTGTCATCTCTGCGAAGAGGCTCGCGAGATGCTGGAAGAGATAGCGGAACAGATAAGCTATGAATTGACCGAGGTTGATATCCGCACAGATATGGCGATTTTTGAGATCTATCGTTATCGCATACCTGTCATCGTGCTCAACCGGGAAACGCTGATAGAAGGTCGCATTGATGCTGATGAACTGGCGCGAGCTTTTCGGCAGGTAATGGGAAAATAGTCGGCATGATGTGGCTTGCGCGTTCCCTTTCATCCAGGAAAGCCTCAAGAGAGATTTAGAAGACGTTTCCTCTAGCCCGATTCGCTTCAATGAGCTATAATCGGTCCAGACAAAACCATCATTCATCAGAAATGCAAGAGACCGATGAGCGAAGAAACCACGTTTGCGGTCGCCACGCTCGGCTGCAAGGTCAATCAGGCCGATAGCGAGGCCATCAGCGAGCAAATGTGCGCCGCCGGCTTCGTCCAGCGCGAGTTTAACGAGGCCGCCGATATCTATATTGTTAATACCTGCACAGTTACGCATCTGGGAGACCGCAGTTCGCGGCTGATGATCAGCCAGGCTCGCAGGCGTCAACCGAGAGCGTTGCTGGTCGTAACCGGCTGTTACGCGGAATTGCATCCCCAGGCCGTGGCTGCTCTGCCTGGCGTCAATCTGGTGGTCGGCAACCGCGAGAAGGACGCGCTGGTTGAGGCAATCCAGACCCACCGGCAAGCGCTCCCGCCAGCAACCACGCCAATTGAGTCCGGCGAGAAGACCGACGGAGCAATGCAGGCATGCCGCCACTTCCTGCCGGTTATCTCCAGCCAGCAACAGCACATCGGCAGCGATATCGCCCTGTCAATTGATCCCGGCGAGCCGCAGCCGGACAACCCGGAGCATGGTTCTCTCTTCAGCGAAAGCGTTGCTGCCAGCCAGACTGCGCACACGCCTCTCCATACGCGTACACGTGTGCAGATGAAGGTGCAAGATGGCTGTGATAATCGCTGCACTTACTGCATTGTCCCTTATGTACGCGGCGGATCACGCAGCCGCAGCATTAGCTCAGTCGTAGAACATGTGCGGCGCAAGGTGCGCGCGGGCTTCCAGGAGATCGTGTTGACAGGCATCCACCTGGGCGATTATCATCCCGATGACGACGGCAAACAGGATCTCGGTGATTTGATTGCAGCGCTCCTGCGCGAGACAGAGATTCGGCGCATTCGCGTCTCTTCGCTGGAACCAGAAGATTTTCGCCTGGAGTGGCTGGAACTCTGGCAAGATCCTCGCATGTGCCGCCACTTCCATCTCCCTATGCAGAGCGGCTCGGACCACATTCTGCGCCGCATGGCCCGGCGCTACAACAGCGCACGTTACCGCGAGATTATCACTACCGCCAGACGCTTGATTCCTGGCGTAGCCATTAGCACAGACATCATCACAGGCTTTCCAGGGGAAAGTGACGAGGACTTTGAACAGACCTATTCGCTGGCGAGCGAATTGCAGTTCGCCAAAGCGCATATCTTCCGTTTCTCTCCTCGCCAGGGCACGCCCGCGGCCCGCATGAAAGGGCAGATCAAGGATGAGACCAAAAAGGCACGCAGCGAACGCCTGCTGGCTCTTAACGAGGTCCACGCACGTGAATTCCGCCAGCAATTCCTGGGCGAGATAGTAGAAGTGCTAATCGAAGGGCGCAAACACGGGCGCTGGGAGGGCCTTACCGATAATTACCTGCGAGTAGAGATAGAAGAAATGCCTGGACCGCAAAGCCACGACTGGCAGAATACCCTGGCCAGGGTACGCCTGAATAGCCTGATCGAGGATGGCATCCTGGGCACACTGGTTGAGTAACCTGAAGAATCGAGCGAAATAACAATGATTATCCGACGTATGAGCATTGAGGATAGTGCAGGCATCGGGCGCGTCCACGCCCTTACATGGAAAACGACTTACCGAGGCATCATTCCTGACTCATATCTGGACGCCATCCAGATCGAAGAATGGCAGCAGCGCTGGATACCCAACTTGAACAATCCCGCACCCAATACGTTCGGCCATGTAGCGGAAAACGAGGAGGATAACGAGATCGTCGGTTTCGTGCGAGGCGGCCCCACGCGCAACCCAGAACTGCCCTATCGAGCAGAACTTTATGCCATTTATATTCTTGAAGCATACCAGCAGCGAGGGCTGGGCCGCCGCCTGGTGCAAGCCCTGGCTAAGGATTTGCAAAGCGTGGGGTTCTCTGACATGCTCTTGTGGGTACTTGAGGAGAATCACGCATCCCGCCGCTTCTATGAGGCACTGGGCGGTCAGTACATCAAATCAAATACATTCGAGGTTGGAGGGGCTACAGTTATTGAACGCGCCTATGGGTGGACTGATCTTTCTCTGCTCTTGCAAGATCAACAGAAATAGAGAGAAAACGGTTCAGGTGACAAAGTTATGAGAGCGCATGTGACCACGTTTAAACGCCAGACATTTATCATATGTACACAGCTTGCTCTCCTGCTACTGCTGATCTGCCCGGTAGCTGCCTGTGGAAGCCTTTCCACTTCTACCGCCAGCACAGCCAGTTCCACTACCACCACACAAGGTTCGTCAAATACGTCTGCCCAGGCAGCCACGGGTAGCTTTCAGGAATTCGCCCTGCCACAAATGAATAGTGGCCTGATGCGGCCGGCTATCGACGCACAGGGACGCCTCTGGTTCGGCGAAATGAACCAGAATTTACTTGGCTCCTTTGATCCGCGCACTGGCAAATTCTGGCAGCAGACGCCACCCGGTGGGAAGTGGGGGATTATGGGCACAGTCGCTGCGCCCGATAGTACTATCTGGTTTGCTGAACAATACGCCGATTACATCGGGCACTACTTTCCCCAAACGGGGCAATACAGGACGTATCCCTTGCCTACTCTCCACATGCCTGACCCCAGCAATGCTGGCAGAATCTTGAGCCTGCCCAGTGCCCCTAACGACCTTGCTCTGGATAAGCATGGTATCCTCTGGTTTACTGAGATGAACGCCAATGCCATCGGGAGCCTCGACACGGCCAACGGATCGATACGCCAGTATCCCATTCCCGGAGCGAAGAAAGGGCAGACGCTCAATCCCTATGGCATCACTGTCGATTTGCAAGGCACCATCTGGTTTACCGAAGCCAGCACAGATCATCTCGGCAGGCTCAATCCGGCCACCGGACAATTCAGATTCTTTACACCACCTGGCGTCACTTCGACCCTCATGGAGGTCGCCAGCGATGCCCAGGGTCAGATCTGGGCAACGATGTTCGCCACCGGCCAGCTTCTCCGCTTCAACCCAAAAAGCGCCGGTTTCACCATGTACAATGCCCCGGCTTTCGATGGCAATCCTGGGGGTCTCTATGGTATTACCGTCGCCACCAATGGCGATATCTGGGTCACGGTACCCTCTGAGAATATCCTGGCACGCTTCGATAGAAAAGAGCAGCGCTTTTTCTACTACACTATCCCGACGCCAAACAGCCAGCCCATCGGGCTAGTCGAGGGACCAAATCAGACGATCTGGTTTACTGAATCGGCGAGCAATAAGATTGGGATGCTGCAGCCATAAATAGTCGCGCATTTCAACGATTCGGCGATAAAAATCCGCCCGCCATGATCTACGAAAAGATTTATGAGGGATT